>JAMDCK010000057.1 GCA_023488435.1 Actinomycetota bacterium | reverse complement strand
ATCTCGCGTGCGATGGCTGACATGCGATGCCTCCGTTTTCTGCCCGATTGCCCATGACCGGACTGTCCGTAGAGCGTCCTTGAAGATTCCGGAATGATACGGCAACGCTCTGCCGATGTGAAGGGAGCGCGTTGCCTCAAAATAGAACCTGAATTGACAAAGTAAGTGCAAATGCTCTTGCACTTAGTCTGGCAGGGCTCTTCGCCCCCTGTCGTGCGACCTATATTCCTGTGGTGTTCTATCCTCTGCTTCAGCCCACCGTCCCGTCTCCGGCGGACTTTAGCGACGCAGAGAGGAGCATACAGATGCCGGAGAACCCCCGTCCTTACCACCACTTCAGTTTCGATGAGCGTTGTGAGATCCAAAGGAGGCTCAACTCGAACGAGTCCGCAACCTCGATCGCAAGAAACCTAGGCAGGAGTGTTTCCTGTATCACCCGCGAGATCAGACGCAACCGCAGAGACGATGGATACCGGACGATGCCCACCAGGATGGTGGGCCTGTGTGTGCACTATAAGAGCTGCAAGGTCAAGGCACTTTGTCGCATGTGTACAAGGCGGCGCTGCGCGAGTTGCAGCAAGGTGCGCTGCACCAACATCTGCCCTCACTTCGTCGCAGACGTCTACAGAAGAAACGAATCGGCTCCGTTCGTGTGCAACGGATGTGCTTCGATCAACGGCTGCCGATTGCACCGCTACCGCTACGATGCCAAGCTCGCACATGCCCTGGCGACCTCGCGGCTTTGTGATTCGCGCAGTGGTATCGACACGACATCGGAGGTCTTCGAGAACATGATCGCCACGGCCGTTCCGCTGATCAGGGACAAGGGCCAGTCGATAGCGCATGTCTTCTCGGCACACCGAGGCGAGTTCCCCTGTTCAGAGCGTACCTTCTACCGCTATGTCGATCTGGGACTAGGAGGCATGAAGAACCTCGACCTGGTGGCCAAGTGCCGCTACCGGCCACGCAAAGGCAAACGGACTGTTGAGCGCTTTCGCTGCCCGGACGGGCGGGGCTATGCGGACTTCCTCGCCCTTCCTGAGGATGAACGCCTGTCCGCAGTCGAGATCGACTGTGTCGAAGGCGTGCGCACGGATACGAAGGTCCTCCTCACGATGCTTCTCAAGAGGATCTCGTTCCTCTTCGTCTTCGTGCTCGAGGAGCATACCCAGGAGTGCGTGGCTGCGACCTTCGACATGATCGAGTCCATCGCAGGCGAGCGATTCGAAGATGTCTTCAAGCTCATCCTTGCCGACCGTGGACACGAGTTTCGCGACTATAAGCGTATCGGGAGAGACGGGCGTGTCGCTCTTTACTACTGCGACCCCGGACGTGCTGACCAGAAAGGTTCGGTCGAGAACTGCCACCGCCTACTTCGCCGTATCGTCCCTAAGGGAACCTCACTTGAGAATTTCACGATGCGGGATGCGGCAATCGTGGCAAGTCACGTGAACTCGATGCCGCGTGCATCGCTTGGAGGCGCATCGCCATTCGATCTGGCGCATCACGTGCTGCCGACAGGGATATTCGAGGGGCTGGGACTCAAGCACATCGCACCAGACGATGTCGTGCTCAAGCCCAGCCTCCTCAAGGGGGGATCACACCCCGGATAAAGCCTACACCAAGGTTCCCCGGAACGGCTCGGGCATATTGCAAGTCGAAGCGCGCCTTTGCACTTAGTCTGGCAGACGATGTGACAAGGGCTTGATCAAGCATGCCCTCGAAGCAGATCCTGGGGCTGCAGGGTGTATGGGGAACCGCTCCTGTGGGCCATCTTGCGGGCCAAGAAACAGTCTTTCACCATGGGATTCTTGCACTAAGTGTGGCAGACGTTCAGCACTGCCCGATATTTGCACTTACTTTGTCAATCAACCCTCAAAATAAAAGTACTCCAAACTGATTCGATGCCTCAGAAAAAAGGTACTCGAACCGGTCCTCGCCGGATCGACCGGCGAAGGGCGGAAAAGATGCCGCTTACGATGGCAGAGAAGAAGGCGATCACGCGAGAGATGCACCGCCGATACCGGAAGGCATCGAAGACACAGAAGGCCAAAATGCTCGACGAGCTATGTGCCCTTACGGGCTGGAACAGGAGCTACGCGTCACGGGCACTCAGGCGCGGGCCGAGAAGGAAGCGAAGTGGCCCGGAGACCCGCGGACGGAAGAAGACCTACACCGCCGAGGTGATGTTACCGCTTCGCAAGGTCTGGGCGAGCCTGGATTTCGCATGCGGCAAACGTGTGGCCGCAGGTATGACAGACATCCTGGATGCACTGGTGCGCGAGAGTGAGCTCTCTTGCGATCAGCGCTTGATCGACAATCTCCGCACGATGTCGGGCGCGACAATCGACCGCATGCTTGCCCCCGACCGAGCCAAGCCGGCCTTCAAAGGCCGCTCGAACACCAAGCCCGGCACACTGCTTAAGTCCCAGATACAGGTCAGGACAGGTACGGAGTGGGGCGATGCCCGCCCTGGCTTCATCGAGATCGATCTCGTTGCCCACTGCGGAGACTCCACCAAAGGTGAGTACTGTAACACGCTCGATGCCACCGATATCGCCACGGGGTGGACAGAGACGCGGGCCGTGCGCAACAAGGCACAGGTCCACGTCTTCGCAGCGCCTCAAGACATCGTGGCCCACCTGCCGTTCCCACTTCTCGGAATCGACTCGGATAATGGCATCGAATTCATAAACGACCATCTCTACCGCTACTGCGAAGCGCGGGATGTGACATTCACGAGAAGCCGTGCGTATCGCAAGAACGATGGCTGCCACGTCGAGCAGAAGAACTGGTCTGTGGTGCGTCAGAACGTAGGTTACGCGCGATTCGACACACCAGCAGAGCTCGATGTCTTGAACGAGATCCACGCACTGGTGCGCTTGCACACGAACTTCTTCATGCCAAGCGCCAAGCTCATCTCCAAAACCCGTGACGGCTCGAAGGTCACGAAGCGTTACGACAAACCGACCACGCCGTATAGGCGCGTCATGGCCTCAGATGACATCGGCAATGCGATCAAAGACAAGCTCAGGGGACAGTTCGAGACACTCAACCCTGCGGTCCTAAGGAGGAGGATAGGCAAGCTACAAAACGCGCTCTACAAGCTCAACGCAAGCAAAAACCCGAGATGGAAAGAGGAGGTGAAGGCATCTGACTTCGAGTACCTTTATAATGAGGCAACGAATAAGTCGTTCGAGTACCAATTATTATGAGGCATCACGGAGAGGAGCGGGTGATGGGCGCGTAAAGATTCGGGGGTCTGTTCTCAGTTCAGGGGGTGGAACATCGCGAGGAACTGCTGGCGTGTCGAGAACGGCCATAGGTGCCCAGCCGGAGGCTCGTACCCCTTTCCATCACAGAGTACCATCTCGTAGCCCGAACCGTACTCCCGTTTCTCGGCCATGGCCTCACGGCGTCGCCTGTCCTTTACCTTGAACGCAATCTCCCTGGCTGGCACCGGCAGGCTCTCCCCCGATGCCAGCGCTGCCCTGATGCGTGCCATGTCACTCGCTCCCTTAGCCGACCAGGCACCGCCCCACACCTTCATCCTCGCTGCGTAGAGGTGTGCGTTGGTTCCCTCCATCGTGCCCATGCTCGGTGCCTCGGCCTCGATCGAGGCCCCGTTGCCCCTGATGTAACCAACAAGCGATCTTGTCTTCTTCTCGTCGCAACTCCCGCTTGCGATCCGTGACTCCAGCTCTTCAAGAAGCCCATCGATATCGCTTTCACGGAGCAGGTCGAACAACGGTGCCGCTTTACGGGGATCCAAGCAGGCTGACTTGATGGCGCGGTTGACGTGCCAAGGATCGAGCTTGTGGATCACCTTCACCCCGTGCATGTAGTCGGCAAGGGAGCCACACCACTTGGCCCCGTCGCTTCCCGAATAGCAGCGCTGCAAGGCGGGAAGCGAGTAGTGGCCCGCCACACGTGCCACACCCTCTTCCCAGAAACGCTTCGGGCCCCCACAAGCGCATGATGCACGACCCCTACGCGCTTGCCTGCCTTTTTGTCTTCGTAGGCGCAAAGGGCCTTGATCTCGACGCCTTTGCCCTTGCCGTTTTGCAGCGCGACCCAGATGCCGTCGGCCTCGACCCTTATCTCCTCGCTCTCCCTTACTGCATCGGGAGCCAGTCCGAGGTCGAACAGGTCGCGGCGGCGCTCCTCCGCCTGCGCTTCGAGCAGGTCACCGGTGGCTCGCAGCACGCTCATGGTCGTCATACCCGAGACACCGGCATCACAGTGCCGGAACAACACCTTGGCAGCGCGTTCGTAGGGGATATCCGAACCGAAGAGCGCAAGTGCCTGGAATGCTCCTGGTGAGAGGCGCTTCCTTGACGGTAGTGCCAAGATCTCGTCGAGATAGGTGCGCCTGTCACCGTACTCATCGACGTAGATGCGTCTGAAGCTCACCTCGCCGCACTCGGCAAGGACCCTTCGTGGACGCGAATCCTTGACCCGCCACTCCTTGAGTTTGCCCACAAACAGCCGCTCGTCGAAGATCTCCAAGGCCTCAGACATGGCTCCGGCAAGCATCCCGAGTACATCTTGAAGCGATCTGGTCTCTGCTTTCTCGAAATCCTCGTACCTGACGATGTGGTCGAAGCAAAGTCCGACCAGAAGTGACTTCAAAAGCGCGATATCATGTTGCATGCGGGTTTCCTCTCTCTCCGGGTATTAGACACACCAAGAGTAGAAAGGAAACCCGTACTTGCTTCAAGACCGTTCCGGGCCCGCACCCCCCAAAACCTTACGCGCTAGCAGGTAGTCCACGGTCATCGCAGGGCTACTACCGCCCCTTGTCGTGAACCAACCAGCCACTGTCAGCGGAAGGACGCACCATCACGACGTCCAGACTCATCTCTTGATCGCCGGTGGTGGCGAATGGTCGCTCGGCAACCAAATGGAATACCGCTACTTGATAGGGGTCATGCCCCAACACATCGCGACATACCTGCCGCATGGTTTCGTCGTCCAGATACTTGCCCGGCCTCTCCAGGGTGATGACCCTCATCTGAGCCCAAGATCCCGCCTGTTCGGGCCAAGAAGGTTGTGTGAATATGTAGTGCGTATACTCCGCGGAAGTCTCAAGCAGCACCTCGGTGTCGCCACTGGAGAGCGCGTCGAGGTGACGCATGAGCACACTTCTGGCAGCAGCGACGTCCTGCTCACCCACCACGACGGCCTCTTCTACGGACCGCGAGTCCGTGGCCCCATCGTCGAGTCTCACTGCTTCCGGCGTGCGTGGCGTACAGCCAACGAGGATTACCCCGAGGACCGCTACGAGCACAAGCGGTGTCCATGGACGGGTGCTGCTCACCTGATCCTCCATTCCGCTATCTGTCGAAGGTTCCAGCTCTGAATACCAGCCTACGCATGTTGCAGTTGGACCCTCCCCAATTCGCAATCAAATCGTCCGCGCGACGGTTCAACATGTCCGCCGAATGCTGACACACGAATATGCGGTCCCACCACATAGGGCCTATCAGATTGTCGTGAACAACTGAAACATAGACTGAGTGGCCGTAGTTGCCGCTACTCCCGTTGCGGACCTGCAACACATCGCCAACGCGAACGTCTGCGGGGTTGATTCCAGTGAACCTGGCTCCGTTGTTGTGGCCCGTGGCCATAGGTCCGCGTGTCTTGGTGGAGTTAGTGACGTATGTCCAGAAACTCATTACGGACTCCCAATTCGGCATTCCACCCCCAGTGCCGCCATGCCAGACGTTCCGAACCATCCGGACCATATTAGTGATGTTGCTTCTACTCGCGGCATCGCTGGAAGGAACGAATCCGCCGTACGCGGCCCATACACACTGTGAGACAAAGTTCGTGCAGTTCGCACCGCTGGCGTAGTAGAACCATCTTGGGGTGCCTCTGGCCGCAAACCTTTGCGCGTAGATACTGCCGCGACTGCCACTGTAGGAGTGCAAAGCGGTTGCCAGAGGCTGAACGGAGGAAGCGCTCAAGCCATCTGCTCCATGTTGCGAAGTCGACTGCTGGACCGCCACAGGGCGCAGCTGATCGGCGAACTGACGAAGATTCGATATACGTTCTCGTCTGGCGATATCAGACGCATCTCTCGCTGACCGACCTCTGCTGGTCTTGCCAGAGACCTCTTGCTTGAAGCGCTGGAACTCCTCGCTGTCACTATCGATGGACACGATTCGCCAGTCATCGGCCTTACGCACCAGTCTGAACCTGTGAACCACGTTGTAGATGCCGGAATCAACCTCTGGAGAAGATGCATAGTGAAAGTCAACATCAACCCGTACGGTCACATCCGCCGTAGTTCCGACGACACGAGTGTTGACGAACTCGGTCCTCAGCGAATAGTCTCCCCAGCCGGATTCCAGCTCCCGCGCAGTCTCCACTTCAACATCGCCCCAGGCTTCAGCCACGGCGGTTTGGTCTGTGGGATCAACGGCAGCCCCAACGGCGGCACTGCTGTCCAGAGTCACAAGCCGACGAAACCTGGCGTCAAGGTACCGGACCACTGTTGCTTGCACGGCATCCCTCGGACCTTCGGAAGCAATTGCGCTTACCCTGTCGACAGCTCCAAACACGCACGCAACCGCTACGAGTGCGACTACTCCCCACCCCATCAGCTGGCGTGGAAACACTATCCTACGTACCATGATTCTCCCCCCTCCACCGCTTCAATTCTTCATGCGAAGATTGCACAGCCTGCGACATTCGTCAACCCCTCTCGTTGCCTCAGGAAGCATCTCAATGTTAGGGGTCAGGTGTAGTTCCCACATAGGTTGTTGACAGGCGAGGACCCCTTCCTGTCGGTTGTTGGTTGTCGAAGCCACAACCGAAGAAGGAGGTCCTCATGTCACATCCTAACGCCAGATTGACCATGCACGGCAGACTTGTACTCGCAAAACGTGTGGAGGCGGGCTGGACGGTAAGTGCGGCCGCACATGCGGCCGGCGTCTCGCACCAGACCGCAGGTAAATGGGTGGTTCGGTACCGCACTCTCGGCCCCGAGGGTCTTGTGGACGCGAGCTCGCGGCCCCATCGCGTCCGTCCATCTGTGCCCGAGTGCCGACGCCGCCTGATCATCAAGGCGCGCCTGCGCCACGGCCGCGGCCTCACTGGCTGTCATGGCGCCTGAAGCTCGCCCGCTCCACGATATATACGGAGGTCCGGTAGCTATCTCAGTCGCATACGTTTCCAGCGGGATGCTCTTCAGCCTCAGCCACACGGTGACACCGATGCCGACACTCTGTATCCAATATGCTGTAATGAGGTCGGTAAGCGCCAGCCCCTGCCACAGGGCCAGCACCAGCGTGACAATGTTGGTCACAACGATGCCTGGAAGGGTGTTGCCGAGGGTTCGATTGATTGCTTGTGTCATGCCCCCACCAGTCTGTGTCGAATTCTACTCCGGTGGCCGCGGCCCCCGCAGTGCGGCTGCGTGGTGCCCTCGGCACGATTCGAACGTGCGACACCAGGTTTAGGAAACCTGTGCTCTATCCCCTGAGCTACGAGGGCTACTCGGCAGGAACGCGGATGACTCGACGCGTCGTCGAGGCCACGGTATCTTATCATTGTGTTGCCGATGTCGGCTAGGCTGGTTACCTCGCTGCTTACACCCGCCGAAAGGATGCCCGCTATGTGCAAACGACTGATGCTTCTTGTCCTAGCGCTCGTGATGGTTGCGATGTTCGCCGCCTGCGCTCCGACTTCCCCGCCCGCGACCGACAATGCGGCGCCTCAACCCGAGCCCGCGCCGACAGAACCCGCTCCCCCAGCCGCCGGAAGCGGTCTTGCACCCGGCCTCTACGACATCGAAGGTGGGCAAGCCCAGGCTATCGGCGAGCTTAGGTGGATCGACCTCGAAGGCGGCTTCTGGGCCGTGGTCGACACGACCGCGGCCGGCGACGGCAAAAACGTCGCGGTGATCGCGAACGGTGCCGAGATCACCCAGATGCTGGAGCCGCTCGAAGGCATGCACGTCAGCGTGATCGGCGAGCGCTTCGAGGGCGCTTCGATCCGCATGGCCGGACCGGAGATCATCGCCGAGTCTGTCGAGGAGTTCTCACCCGGCGGTGGCCCCGCTCAGTAGGGTCGACGCACGTCATACGGCACGACGTTCTCGGCGACTATCGCGATGCCGCGCTCCGGGTTGTTCTGCACGATGCCATCGACGATGTAGGCCGAGTCCTTGACGATCGTCTCGGCGGTCTTGGCGAGCACGTCCTCGAACACCACGACATCCAAAAGCCCCGTCGCGTCCTCCAGCGTGAGGAAGCACGTGCGCTTGCCCGAGCGGGTGGGCGGCGTCTGAGCGCGCTCGCGCAGACCGGCGACCCGCACCTGCGTGCGATCGGGGATCGCGGGGATCTCGGCAGCGCGCGTGACGCCGCGCGCGTCGAGGTCGGCTGCAACGATCTCGAGCGGGTGCGCGGTGAGCGCGAGCCCCATGAGCTCCATCTCCGCCGCGAGCTTCTCGGCGGTCGGCCTGCCGCTTGAGGCCCCGCCGAGGCCATCGAGTGCCCCGATGCGCTCCAGCGACTGGGCCGCAGTGGCGTCGGCGTGTGTCCGCCGAAGGAAGTCGCCGACATCCGCGAAGGGTCGGCGCACACGTTCGCGCTCCACCTGGGCGAGTAGGCGTTGCGGCACGCCGCGCACTCCGCGCAGGCCGACCCTGAGCGCGCGACCGTCGGCTTCGACCGTGTAGCGCGGCATCGACTCGTTGACGTGCGGTCCGCGGATCTCGATACCGTGCCGCCGGGCGTCGTTGATGACCACTCGGCCCGAGTAGAAGCCCATCGGCAGGTGGTTCATGATCCCCGCCGCAAGTTCCGCCGGGTAGTGGGTCTTGAGCCAAGCGCTCGCGTAGCTGATCACGGCGAAGCAGGCAGCGTGCGCCTTGTTGAATCCGTAGGCCGCGAATCCTTCGATCTGCCGAAAGACCTCCTCGGCGACGCTTTGCTCGACCCCGCGCGCGACCGCCCGCTCGATGAAGCTCTCGCGGATGCGAGCCGTGTCCTCGTGGCTGCGGCCCCGCGTCATGGCGCGGCGTAGCATGTCGGCTTGCGCGAGGTCGAATCCGGCGACCGCGCGGGCAACCAGCAGGACCTGCTCCTGGAAGACGATGACGCCGTAGGAGTCGGCCAGCGGTTCGCGCATGCTCTCGTGCGGGATGACGACCGGCTCGAGTCCGTGGCGGCGTCGGATGAACGGCGTGATCATGTCGGCTTGCAGCGGGCCAGGCCTAAACAGCGATATCTGCGCGATGATGTCCTCGAAGCGTGAAGGCCGCAGGCGTGTCGAGAGGTTGCGCTGGCCGCTGGACTCGAGCTGGAACATCCCCACGGTGTCGCCCGCAGCGATCCCCGCGAAGACCGCGGGGTCGTCGGGGATGAGCTCGAAAGGCTCGGGGACCTCCTCGGCGCCTTTGCGCGCGCGGGCGAGCGAGACGGCCTCGCTGATCGCCGAGTGCATCCGCAGCCCCAGGATGTCCATCTTCACGAGCCCGAGCGCCTCGATGTCGTCCTTGTCGTACTGCGAGACCACCGTGCCCTTCGCCGCCCACTGCAGAGGCGTCCAGCTCGCAATCGGGTCGCGCGTGATCACGAAACCGCCCAGGTGGGTTCCCAGGTGCATGGGGCAGCGGTCGAGCTCCTCGGCAAGATCGAGCAGCAGCCCGAAGCGCCGCTCGTCGCGCAAAGGGTGGTCGTGGCACTCGGGGTACGCCACGAGCGCGTCGCGGATGTGTCGCGCCCGCACCCACGGCAGGTACCGCGAGAGGCTGTCGACCTCGGTCCTCGGCATGCCGAATGAGCGTGCCACCACGCGCACGGCGCTTCTGGCCGTCATCGTGTTGACGGTCGCGACCATCGCGACGTGTGCCTCGCCGAAGCGCCGGTAGATGAAGTCGATGACCTCGTCGCGCCTGGCCGAGTCGAAGTCCACGTCGATGTCGGGCATCTGGCGGCGCTCGGGGTTGAGGAAGCGCTCGAAGAGCAGATCGTGCCTGACGGGGTCGGCATCAGTGATCCCCAGCGCGTAGCTCACGATCGAATCGCCGGCGCTCCCCCGCCCTGAGCAGCGGATTCCGCGCGATCTGGCGTGATCGACGATCTCCTTGACGACCATGAAGTACTCCGAGAACCCCATCGTGTCGATCAGCGATAACTCGTGCTGCAGGCGCGAGATGGCCTCCGGGACCAGCGGCCGATACCGCCGCTCAAGGCCGCGCCAAGCCTCCTTCGCAAGCGCCGAGTAGGGCGTCTCGCCCTTCGGGATATCCGCCGAAGGGAAGTGGAAGCGCCCCAGGGGCAGCTCGAGCTTGCAGCGCTCGGCGATCTGGAGCGTGGCGTCGCAGGCTTGCGGGACGCCCTCGAAGAGCTGGCGCATCTCGGCGGCGGGCTTGAGCCACAGCTCCGCGTTCGACCTGCCAAGCGGCCCCGGGAGCGGCATGCGGGCGCCGACCGATGCGAGGACGTCGTGCAGCCGATGACCGACCGCCTCGAGGTAGTGCACGTTGTTGGTGGCGACTACCGGCAAGCCCGCCTCGGCAGCTACCGCAAGAAGCCCCCGCAAGAGCTGCGGGCTCCCGGGTTCGAGCTGGTTGACGAGCTCGACGTAGAAGTCGCCCGGCGCGAAACAGCCCGCTAGTCGCTGCAGGGCGTGCCGAGCCCTCGTGCGCGACCGCGAGCCGGCCGCAACCGCACTCGGCACCTCACCGCGCGGACAGCCCGAGAGCCCTATCAGCCCCTCGGAGTGTGCGGCAAGGTCGGCGAGCGTGACGACGGAGGGCTCGCTCGGCCCGCGCAGGTGCGTGCGGGAGAGCAGCCGACAGAGGTTGCGGTAACCCTCGATGTCCTTGCATAGCAGCGTGAGGTGGTAGCCGGTGCCCGAGGCGCGCCCGAACCCCGTGCGAAAGGATGCGTCACAGAGGCGCGCGTCCGGTGGCAAGTCGGACTCGTCGGCACCACGGATACCTGCGGGCTCGACCACGACCTCGCACCCGATGATCGCCGAGATGCCTGCATCCCGGCACGCCTTGTAGAAGCGGATCGCACCGGAGAGCCCCTGGTGGTCGGTAAGCGCAAGTGCCGGCATCCCGAGCTCCGCCGCACGCGCGACGAGCGCGGGCAGGGACGCCGCGCCGTCCATGAAGCTGAATTGCGAGTGTACGTGCAGATGCACGAATCCTGAGGGCATGGAAGCGGCCTGTCAGTCCTGCACGCCGACAAGATGCCACACCTTTTGAAGCCGGTCGTACGTCAGGTCCCAGACGCCTCCTCGGGCCAACACCCTCCAAAAGCGTCTGGAGCGCCTTTCGCTGGGGTCCCACCATCGGCGTTCGATCGCCCACGTCTGCACGACCGAATCGACCTTGTAGCTGCGCCCCGCCCGCGTGAACGAGACGACCCTGCCCGAGACGGGATCCAGCGTGACCTCGACGAGCTCCTTCACGCGCTTGGTAGCGCACGTGTCGGCATTGCGCTGCAATCGGGATGCGACGAACACCCACGGGGTGGAGAGCAGGGAGCGCACCAGAGGCTCCTTGTCCCGCCTGGGCTCAAGCAGCCCGAGCTGGTGCCCTTCGGCGGAAGGAGCGAAGTTCTTGATTGCTGAGTTGCGGCCCATGGCGGGGAGATCCTTGTCTGCCGAGGAACGAGAGGGGAGAGGATCGACTTTTTTCATGACTTCCTCCCGCAGGACTCTTCGTCGCCGCTCGCGTCACTCGACAGCTCCGCCTCGATCTCCTCTACCGTCGGCAACGCCGAACGCAAATCTTTCGGCAATGCGCGCGTCAACTCATAGGTTGAAACACCAATGGGTCTGTCGATGCCCGCGAAACTGTACTCGGCGAGCAGGCGGTTTCGCGTCTGGCATAGGATCAGACCGATAGTGGGGGCATCCGTCGGTTGCTTAAGGAGATCATTGACGGCGTTACAGTAAAAATTGAGCTTGCCAGCATACTCGGGCTTGAATCCCCCCTTCTTCAGTTCGATGACCACAAAGGCTCTTAAGCGCAAGTGATAGAAGAGTAGGTCGACATAGAAATCCTCATCGGCGACATCGAGCCGGTACTGGCGACCCACAAAGGCGAATCCCTGGCCGAGCTCAAGCAGGAACCTTTCAAGGTGCTTAACGAGTTCGGTCTCTAGCTCGCTTTCCCGAAATGGCTCGGTAAGCGTCAGGAAATCGAAGATGTATGGATCCTTGAGGGTCTGTTGAGCCAGGTCGGAATGCGCCTCGGGAAACAACTCGGCGAAGTTCGAAACCGCCTTACCATGACGGGAATGGGCGCATGCATCGATCTGAAGGGCCAAGGCATTGCGGCTCCAACCGTTGACGAGAGTCTGCTCCATGTACCAGCGACGATTAGAAGGACTCTTGATCTTCTGCATGAGGATGACATGGTGCGCCCAGGGAATCGACCAAAAGATGGATGCGGGCAATTGTGCAACCGGTGGTTGCACTTTTTCTGAGGAGCCCGAATCCAGAAACTCAGCGGGATCCGGGTACTCGCGGTAAAAGGCAAGCATGAGCTTGATGTTTCGCTCGGAGAACCCCTTCGCGTCCGACAACTCGTTCTTCAGCGCACGCGCAAGCCGCGGAACAACCGCTGCCCCCCATCCTTCCTGTTGCTGACGTTCATCGATGACTCGGCCGATGTCCCAATAGAGGGAGACGAGCTCGTTGCTGACGGCTAGCACCGCCCTCCTCTGCGCACTTTGGATGCGCCCCTTCACGTCGAAGAGCAATGTTGCGAATTCAGTGCGGTCCACGACCGTTCGTTTGATCGCTGAGTTGCGGCCCATGGCGGGGAGATCCTTGTCTGCCGAGGGGACGACAGCGTGTTGGAATTCCCGGCTAAACCATTATACGAACACATGTTCGCATACGCAAGTGCTCACTCTCCTATAGGAGCCAAAAAATGACCGCCCCTGATCGTTGACTCCCACTTCCGCTGGCAACACTGCTTGCGAAAACGAGCGGAATCCAAGACCATGGATGCAGCAAACGCCAAAGGAGGAGGGGTATCTCGCGTGGACATTCAGCTCATCGGTTCGGCGATTCTGGCTCTTCTGGCATTCATCGCCATCACCATCTCTTTGATGATCGTCCCGGCGTGCCTCGGAAGGAATGCCAAGTTCGCGGCTATGGGAAGGCAATCGCCATCTTGGTCGGAACTTGATGAGATCCCGCTATCTTGGGAATCGGGATCAGCGATCTTCGTGGTGGTCGACGTAGCGATAATGGGGCTCATCGCTCTGGGAGCTCCCCTATGGCCCGACTCGCCGATAGCCTTGGCTCATATTGTGACCATGGCGATTGGAAGAGAGCCGATAAGCCCAACGCTCATCGTAGTCTACATGGCTCTGATGACAACGGTGTCCTTCGTCACCGGATACCTAGTGACCCACTGGGGATGGCGAGCCCGGTTGGAGGAAGAGGCCGTTTAAGCACCTCTCAGTGCGAGCATCACATCGTCATCGGTCACCTGATCGAACTGCCTGTAGAACTGGCTGACCGAGTAGAACACCTCCGGCTCTTCCAAGGCCACTAGCGTGGCGATCCCCGATCGGATCACACGCGCCGCATCGGCAGCTATCACTGGGACCGCAAGTATGACCGAGCCGGCCTTCTGTCGCTTGAGGTAGTCGACCGCAGCGAAAGCCGTCAGGCCAGTAGCAATGCCGTCGTCGACGAGTACGATCGTCTTACCGGAGACATCGATGGGCTCTCGGCCGATTCGGAAGAGATCCCAGCGAGCCCGAACCTTATCGTGGATGGGCTTCGCATAGTGCATGACCTCTTCCATCGAGTAACCGGAGTGGGTGTTGAGGGTGACCTCCCCTTCGGAATCGACAGCACCGATCGCGTACTCGGCATTCCATGGGGCCGGTATCTTGCTCGTAACGATCACGTCGAGTGGCAGGTCGAGTTCCTTGGCGATCTGAGCCGCCACGATCACCCCGCCGCGCGGGATTCCGAGGACTACCACGTCGGAGCGCCCTGCGATCTCCTCGGCGAGTCGCGCTGCTAGAAGGGTCCCTGCGTGGGTCCGGTTCTTGAACATCCCCGCTCCTTCCGTCACCTTCATATACCCGAAATCGAGGACGGGTATGCTACCGAGCAGCCGGAAGTCGCCTTAGCGCGCGTCACACACCGGACGGCGCAGGTGTATCTCGTCGCGGGAGAGGATCCCAGAGAAACCCGCCGCCGCCGAGCCGGAGTCATCCACGAGACGCCCGATCGCGATGTCGGAGATCGTGAATCCGTGGCGCTGGTAGAAGTAGAGCAGCGGGATGTCGTCGTTGGAGACCGCGACCCTGACCAGGGGCAACCCGCGCGAGCCCGCGTAGGCGATGGCAGCCTTGAGCAGCGCCGAGCCGACCGAGCGACCCTGGTGCTCCGGATAGACCGAGAGCAGGACGATCACCAGGTCGCCGCGAGTCACGGCCATCGAGAGCAGTCCCGCGAGCTTGCCATCCACCTCGGCGATCAGGTTTATGCCCGCTGTGATGTCGTAGGTGCGGTCGAAAGCGTCGACCTCGATCTCGCCGAGCGCTCGGTCGCAGATCTCCTCGATCGCCTTGCGGTCCGCCGAACGCGCCTCTCGGACCTCGAAATCGATCTCACCGCCCGGGAAGTGTTCCGCGCACATGATGGTCATGCGCGCCTCGCCAAGGGGAAGGTCCTTCGCGCAGGAAGGGCAGCGGTACTGCGGGTATGGCATGTCGAAGTCTGCGACTGTCATCGGTTGCACGCTCGTTTCGTAGGCTCGTGTGAACGACTACACTGCGCATACATTTATACAGGTTCTTACCCGATTACGCACCCGCCGGGTCCGTGCGTTAGAATCGAGGCAGCGACACACCCTTCCGCCCGACCGACCCGTCCACCACTACCCGCCGAGGAACGATGGCCGCCAAACCGCTGTATATCGATGAGCACCCGCTGTTCGCCGAGAGACTCCCTGCGATCCGGCTGCTCTACACCGACCTCGACGGGACCATGCTCGGGATCGGCGGCTCGCTCTTCATCGACTCCAAGAGGCGGCCGTCCCTAGTGGCTGCCGAGGCGATCGTCAGCATCAACAGCGCCGGTCTCGAGGTCGTCATCTGCACCGGTCGCAACCGCATCCAGGCAGCGGAGATCGCGAGGTTGTGCGGCTGGCGAGGGTTCATCGCCGAGCTCGGCTGCGTCGTGGTGCCGGACCGCGGCGCCGAACCCATCTACAACACCGGCGTCTGGGCTCCAGACTCGCTTCGTTCGGGCGAGACACCGTTCGAGGCGATCGACCGGGTCGGGGCGCTCGATGCCTTGCGCGAAGCGTTTCCCGGCAAGATCGAAAACCACACCCCCTATCACACGAACCGCGAGGCGACCCATGTCCTGCGCGGATCGCTCGACATCGAGGCCGCCAAGCAGGTCCTCGGCGAGCTGGATCTGCAGGTCGAAATCGTCGACAACGGGGTCATCCACCCGATCGCCACCACGCTTGTGGAGGTGGCCGAGGTGCACGCGTACCACCTGATGCCCGCGGGCGTCTCCAAGTCCTCGGCAGTTGCGCTCGACCTTACCCGCCGAGGAGTGGACCCTGCCCACGCGATGGCTTCGGGGGACTCGGTCGCCGACGTCGGGATGGCCGATGCGCTCGCGCTGGGCGTCGTGATGGGCAACGGCCTTGATGACGCTTCCGTCGCCGAAGCGGTTTTGGCCCGCGAGAACGTTGCCGTCACGCGCGGTCACCGGAGCGAGGGCTGGGCCGAGATGGCGATATCGTGGCTGGACGCGATCGCGCATGGGTGAGCGCGATGCCAAGGCGGAGTTGCGCCTGGCGATGCGTGCGGCTCGCCGCTCGATATCCGCCGAGGACCGCCGCTCACAGGCAGCAGCAGTCGTCGCCCGCGCGCTCGCGCTGCCCGAAGTCGCACGCGCCACCCGCGTGCTCGGGTACGCCGCCGCTGCCGAGGAGTTCGACCCGGCACCGCTGCTCGAATCCCTGGCATCACGCGGAGCCGTCGTCTGCCTGCCGAGGATCTGCGGCCGCGAAGCGCTTTCAGCCCACGTGCGCGGCCCGGCCGAGGCCCTCGAACCCGGCCCTTTCGGCATCTTGCAGCCCAGGTCGGAGGCTCCCGAGGCGGATCTCGCCACACTCGATCTCGTGATCGTCCCGGGCATCGCATTCGATGCGCAGGGTGCGCGGCTGGGATTCGGTGGCGGGTACTACGACCGGCTGCTCGCGAGCGTCCCCTCGGCGGTCAGGCTCGCGCTGGCGTTCGACTGTCAACTCGCCGAGAAGGTCCCAGAGGGCGAGCACGACGAGCGCGTCGACTTTGTGGTCACGCCGGCGCGGTTGATCCGCGGTTCGCGGGTGCGCTAGGGGAGCTCGTCAAGCGTCACGAAGGTGTAGCCGCGCTTCTTGAGCTCGCGGATCAGCGGGCCCAGTGCCTCGATGGTGGTCGCTCGCTCCCCGCCGCCGTCGTGCAAAAGCACCACCGCTCCCGGCCGGACTCCCGCGAGGACATCAGCGACGATTCGCGAAGCCGGTGGCTTGCGCCAGTCCTGAGGGTCCACCGTCCACATCGCTGTCCGCATGTCGAACCTTGCGACTTCCTTGTTGACGAGCGCAGACGTCCGGCCACCGGGTGGGCGGAACCAGCGCGGCTCCACGCCGGCGACCTCCTGGATGGCCTGCTGCGCCTGAGTGACTTCGTTGCGCACTGCCGACGCGGAGGCGACGTCGAGGCGCGAATGCGCTTGGGTGTGGTTGCCGATCGCATGACCCGCGTCGCGAACGCGCCTGGTGATATCGGGATGACGGCGCACCTGGCTGCCGACCATGAAGAAGGTGGCCCGGACATCCTCGGCAGCGAGTACTCGCAGGATGGCGTCGGTCTGGCCCGGCCACGGACCGTCGTCGAAGGTGAGCGCCACCACCTGTCGGCCGCCGTTGATGCCGTGGCGGCGAATCACCATGGGCTGCGCGGGCTCGATGACCTCGTCGGCGAACACCCGCGCCGATGCAGAGCCGATCGCCTGACGCTTGACGCCAACGGACCCAGGATGCTCAAGTGCTTGCAGCGGCCCCTCGCCGACGTACCTGATGGTGATCGGGTCTACGACCTCGGTCACGGTCTCGCTTTCCGCGACATCGGCGCCGGTTGCGCTCGTGATGACGTCTCCGTCCTGCAGCGGTGTGTCCAGCGCGAGCCGGACCCCGTCGCGTGACAGCTCGGGCGAAGCGCCCCGGCCACGAGCGACCATCTCGCCATTGCGGTCGACCAGATCACCCGCCGAGGAGACGTGCCACCCTTGCGCGAACACATCGGCGGCGGTCATCGGTCCGACCCAGGCCCGCTTCACCCCGTCGACTTCGACTTCGACATGCGCGAAGGCGGGCAGCGAGACCGCGCCCAGTGCCGCAATCAACACGACGGCCGTCATCAGGCGCAGAAAATCGAGGCGCGCTTCCGGCGGGCGCCCTGGTGACCGATAGCCCATGCGCCCTCAGCTCGATATTCTCGCTACGCGCCCGCGAACCAGGGTCATCAGCATCTCGCGGTCCATGCGGACCATCGACTGCGGAGTGCCAGCCGCCGGATACAGCACTTCGAACCTGCCGAGCGAATCGTCGACCAGAACCGGCAGCTCCTCGGGCAGATCGAACGGCGACACGCCGCCGATCGCATACCCGGTCGCCTCACGCACGGTCTCCGCCTCGGCCATCCTCACCTTGCGGGCACCAAACTCGGCCGCAATCGCGTCGGTGTCTCCTCGGCGGTCTCCGGCCACGAGTGCCACGACAGGCGAGCCGTCGGCGACAAATACGATCGACTTGACGATCTGCCCCAGCTCGCAGCCCATGGCGTCAGCCGCCATCTGCGCTGTCTTGGTCGACTGCTCGAAGGTCACGATCGCGTCCGCCAAGCCGCAAGCGTCCAGGGCCGCCCTCACCCGATCCGCCGAACCTGCGCCCCGCGCGGGCTTCACGCCCGGCTGCTGCGTCATCTGCCGTCTCCCCTCGACTCGATGGACGGCGACGGCATGCGCATGTTGCGCCTAAGCGGGATGCGCAGCGCCTGCAGCATGCTCTCGAGGTTCTCGGTCAGCGATACCAACGTCTTGAGCTCCAATCTGAGCAGCGGATATTGTGGATGCGGCACCACGATGGTGAAGCCGTTCCTTTGCAGGAAATCGAGGCCGATCATAGGCTGTGCGGAGATATCCGCCTCCTGCGTGGTCGCGTAAGCGTACACCGTCTTCTCGCCGCGGGATACCAGATCCTTGAGTGCCGCGCGCAACAGCAGCGTACCCAGGCCGCGGTGCCTAGCCTCGTCCTGTATGTGCATGCAGGCGATCAGCACGCTACGACGTTCGTCCAGGGCGCCGTGCAAGTTCCCCACCTGACGCAAGTACTCCGGAGGCGCATACTTGATAAAGCCGAGGATGTGCTCTCCCTCCATCGCCACCAGCCCACACGGACCCCACTCGCTGGCGACCCAGCGGTGCCAGCGACGAGCGCCATCCAGGTCACACGCAGCGCCGCAGCGAACTTCGAGCGGCTGGGCGGACTCCCAGAACATGCAGCCCTGACAGGCCCCCGGCAGGGCTTCCAGGCTCTGGTCTTCCAGCGGTCTCAGTCGTCGACGCAACTCGAGCTCCTTTAGTCCTTCTCGTCCTCGCGCATGCCTTCGGAGAAGCCGTCGCGAAAAGCCTGCCAGCTCGACGTCGAACGCTTGACCGCTTTTGAGGCCAGGTCGCTTTTGGCAGCCTTCCCGGCGGCATCGGCGGCGGCTTTCACTGCTCGCTTCGCGGCCTTCTCGGCGGCGACCTTGACGACAGCAGCGGCCTGACCGGACTTGGCAGCCACGCCACCCGAGAGCTCGACAGCGAGTGCCTCGTTGCGAACAACCACGGCCCCGCGCGCTGGGTCGAAGCCCACGACCGTCGCGCCATCGAGTTCCTGCCTGCCGACAGCGATATCGGACGTGACCCCGCGTGTGATCGCCATCTTCTTGACACTTCCGTCATCCGCCGAGAACCAAGCCTCGCGCACGTATCCAAGCGCCTCGCCGCGCTCGCTTTGCACCGGCATCATGCGCCACACGACTGTGTCATCCCAAGAAAAGCCCATCGCCTTCTCGGCGGCCTTGCCCACAATCGGCTTTGCCGAGGTGAACTCGAGCTCCTCTTCGGCGATGCGCACCTGGTCGAGGGGCACGAAGCGTGGCTTGCGCTTGATGACATATCCCAGCGGCTTCAGCCGGATCTGAACGCCGATGACCTTCGGTTCGCGCGGATGGAAGAGCGCATGCTCAACCATGCCGATGCGTCGGCCGCGCGCATCGGAGACCGGAGTATCGACCATGTCGAGGGTTGAGTGCATGTTGGAGTAAGCGTACAGCACAAGAGCCGACGCGTGAACAGCGTCGGCTCTTGATGTGCGGCTTTCGTAACCCTGGTCGGCGCCGACTTCAACGTCGACCTCAGGGCAGGTAGCTCTCTACAGCGGCGGAAGACCGCCCGCTCCTGCCGAGGGCCTCGGCTTACCCAGATCATCAGCGGCCCTCTCGGCGACGCTGTCGAGAGTCTCCTGGGCTTTCTTCTCAACGATGTCGGTACCGGTTTTCACGGCCTCAGCGGCCTTGTGGGTAGCCTCCTTGATTACAGGAACTACCTCGACAGCCTTCTCACGAGCAACCTCGGACACACTGTCGACCTGCTCTTTCAAGCGATCGCGAGCATGCTCGATCTTGACCCTGAGCTCATCGGTCTTCTCGACAGCGACTTCGCGTCCCGTCTCGTAGACCTCTGTGAACTTTGCCTTGCCGGTCTCACATAGGTCCCTGCCTTCGGCAAGATACTTCTCGGTGGCATCAGCCAGCATCTCACGGCTTTCCTTGCCCGGCCTTGGAGCATAAAGGACACCAAGCACTGCGCCGAGGAGACCCCCCAGCACGAACGCTCCCAAGAAACCTCCACCACGCCTGTAATCGTACATATCCATGCACCTCCGATAATAAGGTCTGGTCTTCCGGTCGCACGTACCGAATCGCCTCCGGTCCGTGTCGAAGTGCTTCCAACAAAGAATATACCCTAACGCGCCCACATTCCATCTGCACCAACCGCCGTGATCGTGTACGACTCTGCCTCTTCTTGTACTCCGCACGCGCCCCAATCGAGAAAATTGCGAAATTGAAACAATTTATGCGTGGCGCCTTAAACTTGGGTATAAATTGAATTATTGTGTGCCGCCCGCCTACTGATGTGGCTTGCGCACGCTCGGGTTGACGGACTCGCGTTCTTGAGTCCGGTAAGGGTCAGTATGGGGGTCTCGAGAATTCCGCTCGAGCAAAACCTAGAGAGAAGGGGCAGTAATGAGGAGTGATTCGATCCAAAGTAAGGCAATCCGAATAGTCATCGCGCTATTGATGGTTGTCACGCTGTGGCCGACGGGGGGCACTCCGGCCTCCGCCGCACCGCAAACTACCGGTGAGCCACCATTCGTCCAAGCTGCAGCTGACGGAGATGTCAGGACGCAACTGCGTCCTATGACAGCTCGAAGAGTCGTCGTCCAATGGATGCCGGGAATACCTCGACAGCAAATCGAGGCAGCCGGCAAGAGACTCGGGTTCCAAGTGGTGCGCACATCGCAGGAGCTCGGATGGGCCCTGGTAGAGCCCACTGAAAGGCGGGTCACGCCCGATGCGCTCATCGGCAAGCTTCGTGAGGCAAGACTGACCTTACGTGCCGAACCGGAGCGAGTGTTCCAACCGCAAGCGGTGTTACGCCCGAACGATCCTCAGTTCAACACGTTGTGGGGTCTCGAGAACACGGGTCAGACCGGAGGGACGGCTGATGCTGATATCGACGCAACCGAGGCATGGTCGCGTCTAGGCACGGGATCCGCCGAAGTAGTCGTTGCCGTTATCGACACCGGTGTCGACATCACGCATCCCGACCTCAGAGGTAACCGCTGGGTCAATCAGGATGAGATCCCCAACAACAACCGCGACGACGATCGTAACGGGTACGTCGATGACCGGTTCGGTTACGACTTCTTCAACAGGGACGCGACTGTGTTCGATCCAGCCGACGGTGATCAGCATGGCACCCATGTCGCTGGCACGATCGGCGCCGTCGGGGACAACGGGATAGGTGTTGCCGGGGTCAACTGGGACGTCACCCTGATGCCGGTGAAGTTCTTGGGTCCTTGGGGGGGCACTGATTTCGACGGAGCAGAAGCGATCGTATACGCGGTCGACAACGGCGCCGATATCATCAACGCCTCTTTTGGGGGCGGGTACTCAGAGATCATGCAAGAGGCCATTGAGTACGCTGCACAGCACGGTGTGCTCTTTGTAGCTGCGGCTGGTAATTGGGAGGAAAACGTCGATGAGCTTCCCGACATCAACTTCCCGGCCTCTTCGGAGAGCACGAACGTTATCACTGTCGCAGCGACCGACGATACCGACGCCCTGGCCTGGTTCTCCAACTTCGGCAGGAACTCGGTTGAGGTAGCGGCTCCAGGTATGGACATCAACTCGACGGTCCCGTGGAGCACCTCGGCATTGTTCATCGACTCGCCGCAGTATCGTTTGGCCTACCTCGCAATGGCCGTTGAGTCCATTGAGTCGACTGTGACTCGCAACGATATCATCACCCGATCGGTGGCTCAGGTGGGCGCAAGATCGACTACGCCCATCATCGTGGTGGACGATTCGATGCCTGTTTTGACGGAAGAGGTCGCGGGAGAGCGCCTCCAGGTCTACCTCGATACTCTCGCCGGTGCGGGATACACCAATGTCAGTACATGGAACACCGAGTCGCAAGGTGTGCCAACCCGCTCCGCCCTCAAGGGCCGGGTCGTGTTGTGGTTCACGGGTGCCACCGCGTTTGGATGGTACGGCGAACCCACTCTTGATGAGGCTGAGCGCGCCGTTGTAGGTCACTTCCTCGACAACGGCGGGCGCATGGTCATGGCCAGCGGTGAAATTGCCACGGATCTAACGGTCTTCGGTCACGATTATGAGTGGTTCGAGAAGTATTTCAAATCTTTCGCCACGGATTTCTGGATATGGGGATATGAATTTCGCGGGATGCCCGGTACGCCGTTCGCAGGCATCGCAGGGAGCTTTCCCGAGAGGTATAAGACTCCGGATGAAAAGCCTTGGCCGACAGCGCTTGACAGCGTCTTTCCGACCGACCCCTCCGCTAGGCCGATGCTGCAGACAGGTGGGTATGGCAAGGCCGACGGGACCTCTATGGCCGCACCCCACGTGGCCGGCGCCCTCGCGCTTCTGCAGAGCCATTTTCCACAAGCTAGCCCAGACGAGCTGAAGGCTCGCCTCGAGAATACTGTCGACCGGTTACCTCACCTGGCTAACATTCTGTCGTATGGTGGAAGAATCAACATCGATGCGGCAGCAAGCGCATACCCGGGAAGACCTACGATCACGTCGCCTCGCCCGAGCGATCTAATCCTTGGCGGTGGACAGAGTGCAATTCGGTGGACCCCTGCCGTTGGCGGGATACCGAACGCTGTGTTCGAGGTGGAGCAAGGTCTTCCCGCGCCCACGACTGGCTTCGACTTCGAGGCCGGGGATTTGTCTGCATTCGAGACCACCGGCAGCTTGCAGTGGGAGATAACAGAGGACGTGTCGATCGTTCACTCCGGGACTCGCTCGTTGAGATCGGTGGCGGCGACTGAGAATATGTTCGTCGATGGTTCGATCGCAACGACAGTCACTATGGCTTCGGAAGGTAGTGTTGAGTTCTGGGTCCGCCACGACACCGGCTCGGACTTCTCAGCTGCGGGCCTGGCGGTCAATGGTCGGATAACGTGGGAGACGGCTGATTCGCTGCCTTGGACCAAGGTCACGGCTGATCTGCATGAAGGACCCAACCGCCTCGAGTGGTTGTTCATCAACCTTCAAGGTCCGGGCGAGCCGAACTTGATCGCAATCGATGACATCCAGATCCATGAATACCAGTACAGCGCTGTGGGAACCGCGCCCGCTGGAGCCAGGGAGATTGCTTGGTCGGTTCCGTCGGTAGACACCGATCAAAAGCGAATTCGCGTACGCGCTGTAGCGGACGGAGTCTCTTCCCTGTGGGCGACCACGCAGGGCTTCCGGATAACCACCGATGGCGAGGCGCCTGGAACCCCTGCCAGCCTCATTGCAACTCCCGGGATCGACGGGGATGTCGGGTTGTCGTGGCAGAACCCCACCGACGCGGACTTCGAGTCAGTCCGTGTGCTTCGTCGCTCCGACGCGCCGCCACTAGGTCCGAACGACCCGGCAGCGACAGTCGTGTATGAGGGCATGGCCGAATCCGCCCGTCAAACACAACTGGTAGACGGCTCCATCCATCATTTCGCAGTGTTCGCGCGTGATGCAAATAACAACTGGTCGGATGGCGCTCATGCTGAGGTCACCGCCGTCGATACCGTCGCGCCAGAAGCTCCTCAGCAGCTCGAAGCTAGGACCGTCGGAGGCGCAGTGGTGCTGACGTGGGTTCTTCCGGAGGAAGGCACCTACTCCGGTGTACGAGTCGTTCGGCGCACGGACGCTCCTCCGACCGGCCCGAACGATCCTGCTGCAGGGCTTGTGTTCGATGGACCCGGTGCTTGGGCCAGCGATTGGGCTCTCGCTGATGTGCCACAAGAAAGCACTAAGGCCTACTACGCCGCATGGTCCTATGACGCTTCTGAGAACCTCTCCGAGGTGGTATTCGAGGAAATCTCCGTCGATACGCTGGCCCCCGAAGGGGAGTTGCTGCTGAACGACGGGGCCGCCCACACAACCTCTCCCATCGTTCGCGCTGATTCACTCGTGACCGGTGCTACAGAGATGCGGTTCCACCTCAATGGCATCAGAGAAGACGATGAGCCCTGGAAGCCCTTCGCCGCTACGACTTGGCTCACGCTGCTCGACCTAGATGGTCCGCAGACGGTCATCGCCGAGTACAAGGATGCCAGCGGGAACATCACGGAGCTGCAGGCGGAGATCTACGTGAATCTGGATCCCCCAGCTGCGCCTACCGGCCTGAGTGCGAGCCCATGGGGTTCGCGGATTGAGCTAGTTTGGGACGACCCCAGAGCACCGGTCGATCCGCTGGAGTCGAGCCATGAGGCCCTCCCTGCCGAAGAGCTCTCCGACGTGGTGGGCTGGAACATCTACATCGGCAACTCGGAGAATGGCCCATTCACCCAGGCGAACGAGGTGTTGCTGGAAACACCTCGGTTCTTGGCAAGCTCACTGAAGCCCGGCAAGACATACTGGTTCAAGCTCCAGGCCGTGGACGCCGTTGAGCTAGTGAGTCCCTTCTCAGACAGTGTATCCATCACTGCGGAGGAGAGCGTCGATCGACGCTCGGGCGCTGATCGCTTCGCCACAGCGGTCGAGATCTCAAAGGCCAACTGGGATCAGTCGGATACGGTCATCCTCGCTTCAGGTGCTGGTTTTGCCGATGCTCTTGGAGCATCGAGTCTTGCTGGCGTCTTTGACGCCCCGATCTTGTTGACACAAGCGAACGTCCTGCCTTCGGCTGTTGCAGCCGAGATTGAACGTCTGGGAGCCACTAGGGTGATCATCGTCGGCGGAACCGGAGTAGTTGGCTCCACTGTGGAGACCGCGCTCAAAGCCAAGTATGCGGTGGAGCGCATAGGCGGCGGTGACCGATATGAGACGTCCGCTCTCATCGCAGAGAGAGTAGTGAGCGAGCTTGGCTATGAGTACTCAGGAGAGGTCTTCGTAGCCAGTGGCCTTTCCCATGCCGATGCATTGTCGATTGCTCCTTTCGCTTTCAGCGCAAGAACGCCGGTACTGCTGGTCGACCGCCTACCCAGGCCGGTGATCGACGAGGCAGTGGGCAATCTGGGTGCGGTTTCGGCTGTAGTTGTCGGTGGAAGCGGTGCCGTTCCTGAGGTCGTGGCCGAGTCACTCGGTATTCCGTTCATCCGTATAGCCGGAGCGGATCGCTTCGCAACCGCGGTTGCGGTGGCACAGCATGCTGTAGACACCGGGTGGGGCACACCAGACCACATCGGAATCACCGTCGGCACGGCATTCCCCGATGCGATTGCGGGCGGTCCGGCTGTGGGAAGGAACAACGGTTTGATGCTCTTGACTCGGTCCGATGCATTGCCCGAACCCACAGTGGGGGCATTGTATGAGTGGGCAGAGACAAACCGGAGGATCGATATCTTCGGGGGCACGGGTGCTGTGTCAAATGCTGTCCGGGATGAGATTCGAAACATAGTGAGGTAGATAGAGCCGCTGCCCATGGCTCACGCAAAGGGCCAGCGAGTCTTCTAGGAGACGCGCTGGCTCTTTTCTATCCACCGTTGCTCTTCTTCTGTGGCTCCAGCCCTGTGTTCGAGGACGCCCTCGGGCCAAATGGCAAGCTCTTCACATAGTTTCTGCGAAATGCAGATACAGGGCGCCGAAAGGTGTTCGTTCAGCAAGCGGATAAACAGTGACTCTGAGCGTCTTTCCATCCTCGCTGATGAGCCTCGTCACCGGCAGCCCTGTGTTGATCGACTCGACCAGCGGGCAATCGGGATGAGGGGCGTCCTTGTTGTGCATCGCACGATAGCAGTGCAATGGACACCCTTCTTGGACGCTCTCTGTTGACTTGACAAAGTAGGTGTTCGATTGAATGACTTGATGATTGGAATCGAGCACCATCACAAAAAACGGTAAGGCGTCGATGATTTCTTCCGCAGTGAACGGCTGGGTAGCTGATCGATCGAGTGCGTCGTCCATTGCTACACTCACCTCTCCCAGTTTAAGAGAGTCGCCTAGTTTTCGGGCTGTCCCACAGTGCTCTCCGAAATCCGACGGAGATGCATCGCCCAAGTAGCTTATACCCATCTTGTTGAGTGCTCGACACGCCTGTGGGGCCCGCTGGCTCTTTCTTATCCGCCGTTGCTCTTCTTCTGTGGCTCCCACCTGAATCGGATCGAGGCAGCTGCGATGAATACTAGAGTCCACCCAGCCATGGCAATCAGTGCAGATTTGATATCCCCAAGTGACTGCCCGCCCACCAGAGTATCCCGCAGGCCACTGTTCAGATAAGTCAGCGGCAAAACCTCAGCAATACCACGCAGCCAACTCGGAGCCATGTCGATGGGAAAGAAGGTGCCAGCCAAAAACATCATCGGCATTGCGATCAATTGGGCGATCGAGTCCACCGACTCGACCCTGCCAGCGATTCCGGCGACGAGCATCCCGAGCGCCACCATCATCATCGCGCCCATGAATAGAACGACTGATGCGCCCACAAGACTGCCGCTGATCTCCACATCGAACAGGAGCATCCCTACCCCGATGATGATAAGTGCCTGCAGAAAGGCGAGCACGGTCATGCCTGCGGATTTGGCCGCGAGGAACACCGGTGTCCGGACTGTGGTCAGTTTCACCTGCCGAAGTATGCCCTTCTCGCGCTCGGTCACCAGTGGGCTGGCCACTCCGAACAGACACGAGAACATCACCGACATCCCGATTATCCCCGGCATCAGGAAGCTGATGAAAGGCAGTTCGTCGACCAGCACGCTGGTTTCTTCGATCACGAACAACTCGGGGGCTCCCTGGGCCTGCTTGGCGATGCCATCCAGCACGCCCATGACCATCGTCCGCGCTACTCCACCGGTACCCATCGCGTCGCCCGGATCGTATAGGATCTCTACCTGGATCGGCTGACCCGACTCTGTGGCCTGCGGATCGAAGACGATGACGACGTGCTGTTCGCCAACCCTGAGTCCCTCCACGAGCACATTCTGCTCGCCTTTGGTGATCTCCACCTCCTCTATCCCGCCAAATGCGGTCTCAACATGCTGGGTCCAAGTCGGGTCGCCAGACAGACCGATGTTGATCGGGGCCTGTCTATCGCCTTGCCCGACGAGGAACCCGAAGAGGACCATGAACCCCAACGGGAACGCGAAATGCCAGAAAAGCGAGTTGCGATTGCGCAGATGCATGCGCGTGTTGGCCTTGAGAAGCTCTATGAACGCCATCAATCCCGGAGCTCCTTTCCGGTCAGCGTAAGGAACACGTCTTCAAGATTAGCGGTCCTGACCTGTAGGTTCTTGATCTCGATGTCTTGATCGTGTGCGGTGCGCAGGAGGACAGTGATAGCATCGTCCAGGTTCTCGGCGAGCAGTGTCTGCTCGCCTTCAGAGTCCGGTGCTCCCACCTCGGAGCCCGCCAACCCCAGCGAGGTCCCTTCGATCGGGCGGCTCGCCGTGAAGCTGATCCGCGCCTTTCTTCCCAGCTGGCCGACGAGTCGCGCAGGCGTGTCCATCGCAATGATCTTCCCGTAGTCGATGATGGCCAGGCGGTCGCAAAGGTACTCGGCTTCCTCCATGTAATGGCTGCTCAGGATGATGGTCTTGCCCCTATCCCTCAGCTCCTTGACGACCTCCCAGGTCCGGCGTCTGGCCTGCGGGTCTAGGCCGGTGGTGGGTTCGTCGAGAAAGACCAGCTCCGGTTCGTTGACGAGCGCAATGGCGACGAGCAGTGTCTGCTCGCCTTCAGAGTCCGGTGCTCCCACCTCGGAGCCCGCCAACCCCAGCGAGGTCCCTTCGATCGGGCGGCTCGCCGTGAAGCTGATCCGCGCCTTTCTTCCCAGCTGGCCGACGAGTCGCGCAGGCGTGTCCATCGCAATGATCTTCCCGTAGTCGATGATGGCCAGGCGGTCGCAAAGGTACTCGGCTTCCTCCATGTAATGGCTGCTCAGGATGATGGTCTTGCCCCTATCCCTCAGCTCCTTGACGACCTCCCAGGTCCGGCGTCTGGCCTGCGGGTCTAGGCCGGTGGTGGGTTCGTCGAGAAAGACCAGCTCCGGTTCGTTGACGAGCGCAATGGCGATTGCCAGTCGCTGCTTCTGCCCGCCCGAAAGCGCGAGCGTGTAAGCCTTGCGCTTCTCGGCAAGTCCGCTCAGGTCGAGCAGATCCTCTATGGCTCGCTTGGGAAGTCGCCTCCCGTGGAGCGCGCTGAAGAGGCGCAGGACCTCCTGCACCGTCAGCTCCTCGTAGAAGGCGGTCGATTGCGTCTGCACGCCGATCAGCCTCTTGACCTTGGTTGGATCCGGCCAGACGGAAATCCCGCTTATGGTGATCGTCCCGGCGTCAGGCCTCCTCAGTCCCTCCATCATCTCCAGGCACGTGGTCTTCCCAGCACCATTGGGGCCGAGGAGCCCGAAGATCTCACCGCGAGCGACCTCGAAGGAGACGCCGTCCACGGCTCGCAAGGATCCGTAGTTCTTCTCCAGGGAGCGGACGGAAACCATCGACGCCGCACCGTGAGAACCCGTCGAGCTTTGGGTGCCTGCCGAGTCAACCAAGTTGGATGTCATGCAGAATCGACCTCCTTGCATCAGACCCCTGCCCCCAATTCGAACCATCGATGCCCCATTGTGCCACACTATACTCTGCCGTGTGGGGTCATCTCGGCATTTCTTCTGGACTGCGCGTGGAAACTCCCGTAGGGTGCGGCGTCACGCCCATGCGTTGGGTATAATCCAACGAGGACGCAACGTGTCGCGGGTTGCTGATCTCGGGAGCTAAGGCGGATCTAGGACCCGTTGGCGGAACGATGGGGGAAGAGTGACGCAGGCCAAAGACAGACACAAATCTGACCAGCCCGACGGCGACAGCCGCTACAAGTTGTTGGATCGGGCAATCGCCCAACATCAGCACAGCGGGTATGCACTGATCGAGGTCCTTCACGCGGCGCAGGGAATATTCGGGTACCTCGAGAGCGATCTACTCACATATGTGGCGCACAAGTTGAAACTTCCGCTCAGCCGTGTGTACGGTGTGGCGACCTTCTATCATTTCTTCCGGCTCAAGCCTAGCGGCGAACATGTCTTCGTGCTCTGCACTGGGACTGCCTGCTATGTGAAAGGCGCCGGAGCAGTTCAGGAAGCCGTCGAGTGCCATTGCGGAATCAAATTCGGCGACACGACCGACGATGGAAGCATCTCGCTCATCGCCGCGCGATGTGTAGGCGCCTGCGGACTCGCGCCTGTGGCCATTTTGGACGACGTTGTTGCAGGCGAACTGAGTCCCGAGGACGCGGTGCGCCGCATCAAGCAGTGGGAAGAAAGCGGCGACGAGGTGCCCGTATGACACCAGAAGAGCTCTACCAAGTTGCTCACAAGGAGCAGGCTCGTCAACAGAAGTTCACGAACCGCGTACTGGTTTGCTCTTCAACAGGGTGCATTGCGTGCAACAGCGAGGGAACCCGTGAAGCACTCAAAGGAGCACTCAACGATGGTGACCTCAAGGACGAAGTCGAGGTCGTCAACACAGGGTGCATGGGTTTGTGTGCCCTAGGTCCGCTTGTGATGCTCGAAAAAGAAAATGCGCTGTACAAGAAGGTGGGCGAACCCCTCGCTCGAGAGATAGTTGATCGACACCTCGTTGCCGGAGAAGTCGTCGACGATAACCTGCTGGATCAGCAGGATCCATTCTTCGCCTCGCAGACCAAGATCGTGCTGGAGCACTGCGGCAAGATCGACGCAGAGCGCATAGAAGAGTACATCGCCGTCGGCGGTTATACGGCACTGGCAAAAGCCATCACAGAGATGCAGCCAGAAGAAATCATCGATGAGGTACGCAAGAGCGGCCTGCGCGGACGAGGAGGTGCAGGGTATCCAACGGGACTAAAATGGGATGTCTCGCGCAAGTCCGTGGGCGAACAGAAGTACGTGATATGCAACGGGGATGAGGGCGATCCGGGGGCCTACATGGATCGAAATCTCCTCGAGTCGGATCCACACCGCATCCTGGAGGGCATGGCAATTGCGGCCTACGCCGTCGGAGCGAATCAGGGCTACATTTACACGCGCGCTGAGTACCCTCTCGCCATCAAGCGCCTGAAGATTGCCATCCGGCAAGCCGAGCGACTTGGATTGTTGGGCCATCGTATCTTCGAATCACAGTTCAACTTCCGCATCGACCTGAGGATCGGTGCCGGAGCATTCGTCTGCGGAGAGGAAACGGCCCTGCTTCGCTCGATACAAGGCCGCCGAGGTCGTCCCCGTCCCCGTCCGCCCTATCCTTCGGAGAAGGGACTGTTCGGCGCACCTACAGTCATCAACAACGTCGAGACTCTCGCAAATATCCCGTCGATCGTCACTAAGGGTGGAGGCTGGTTTGCAGGAATCGGCACTCCGGGGAGCACGGGGACCAAGATCTTCGCACTCACTGGCAAAGTCAAGCACACGGGCCTCATAGAAGTCCCCATGGGGATGCCTTTGCGGGAGATCATCTTTGATATCGGCGGAGGGACGTCGGACGACAAGGATTTCAAGGCCGCACAAACAGGCGGACCTTCTGGAGGCTGCATCTCCAAAAAGCATCTAGATCTTCCCGTGGACTACGAATCACTGAAAGCCGTGGGGTCCATGATGGGCAGCGGCGGGATGATTGTAATGGACTCAGACTCTGACATGGTGGACGTGGCGAAGTTCTTCATGGAGTTCTGCGTCGACGAGTCCTGCGGCAAATGCACCCCTTGCCGCGTGGGAACAAAGCACCTGTATCTGCTTCTCGACAAGATCTCTGCAGGACAGGCTTCCGCCGAGGACATCACGCTTCTGGAGGAGCTGTGCATGATGGTGAAGGAAACGAGCCTGTGTGGTCTCGGGCAGTCCGCACCCAATCCTGTTCTCTCAACCCTCCGCTTCTTCCGCGAAGAGTACGAAAAGCGCCTGAAGCCCCTTGAGGGTTACGAGGCCTCCGATCTCGACTCCGGCGTCCCCATGAGAGAAAAGTGACATCATGGCTATTCTAACCCTGACGATAAACGGCGAGCAGGTCAGCGGCAAGGACGACGAAACTCTGCTTCAAATCGCGCGCCAACACGGAATCCAGATTCCCACTTTGTGTCACCTGGAAGGCCTCACGGATGTTGGCTCATGTAGGCTCTGTCTCGTTGAGATCGAGGGACAGGAGAAGCTCTTTCCCGCTTGCGTAACCAGGCCGGTTGAAGGGATGTCGGTCTACACGGATTCCGAGCGCCTTCAACGCTACCGTCGCATGTTCATTGAGCTGCTGGCCTCGGAAGGAAACCATCAGTGCGCTGTGTGCGTCGTCAACGACCACTGCCAACTCCAAGATCTAGCGTATGAAGTCAGGTTGGAGTATGTGCGCTTCCCCTACCTGCACCCCAAGCGGGTTCTGGACGCGACGCACAAAGACTCCGTGCTGGACAGGAACCGCTGCGTCCTTTGCACACGGTGTGTGCGCGTGTGTCACGAGGTCGAAGGCGCCCACACGTGGGACATCGCCGGCCGAGGCATCCAATGCACCATCGTCGCCGACATGGACCAAGCCTGGGGTACATCGGAGAGCTGTACTTCGTGTGGCAAGTGCGTGTGGGTCTGTCCGACAGGGGCGCTGTTCGAGAAAGGCCAGACAGTGGCCGAAATGGAGAAGCATCGCGAATTCGTGAGATACATCGTCACCGCTCGGAAGACAGGCGAATGGGTGGCGGAAGACAGGGTGAGTAAATGAAATCGCGTATCGCGAGCGTCTGGCTCAGCGGCTGTTCGGGCTGCCACATGTCATTTCTCGATCTTGATGAGCGCCTAATCGAGTTTGCCGACTTAGCAGAGCTGGTCTACTCCCCATTTGTCGACATCAAACACTTCCCGAGCGATGTCGATGTCACCCTGGTCGAGGGGGCGATTTCCAACACCGAAAACGAGGAGATGGCGCATATAATCCGTCGCAATTCGAAGTTCGTCCTCTCGTTCGGCGATTGTGCCACCACAGGTAACATCTCGGCGATGCGCAATCAGTTCGCCGCCGAGGAGATCGTTCAACGCTCCTACGGTGAGCTTGCAGATGACGCCTCGGTTCTGCCGTCGAGGGCAACTTCCATCGCCCAGCTGATGCCGAGAGCGTTGCCCCTTCACGCCGTCATCAAGGTGGATGCATTCCTTCATGGGTGTCCGCCATCGCCCGATCAGATCTGGTTTGCGCTAAGCGAGCTGATGGCTGGCAGAATCCCCAATCTACCGACTGCGTACTTGAAGTATGGCTAAGCCCGCCCGCGAGCAAGGATGAGCATGGCATCTCGAAGGACCATCACCATCGAACCCGTGACCCGAATCGAGGGTCACGCGAAGATCACCATCCATCTAGACGCCGATGGACAGGTGAACGACGCCCGCTTCCACGTGACTGAGTTTCGCGGATTCGAGAAATTCTGCGAGGGAAGGTTATTGTGGGAGATGCCCGGCATCACATCGCGCATCTGCGGCATCTGCCCTGCGAGTCATCTGATAGCCTCGGCGAAAGCGGGCGACGCCATACTCGCGATCGGGATTCCTGAAACTGCCGAGAAACTGCGTCGGCTTCTTACCTTGGCGCAATGGACTCAATCGCATGCGCTGAGCTTCTTCCACCTGTCCTCGCCCGACCTCTTGTTGGGATTCGATGCCGACCCGGCGACGCGTAACGTGTTCGGGCTGATGGCGGAGCACAAGGATGTCGTCCGGCGGGGTATCCGGCTTCGGAAATTCGGGCAGGAGATCATCGAGACACTCGGTGGTCGCCGCATACACACGCCTTGGGCGGTGCCGGGAGGGGTCCGTGAGGCGCTGAAGTCATCGGACCGGGATCGCTTGTTGGCTTGGATTCCGGAGGCCATGGAGACGACGTTCATGGCACTTGAGATCCTCGAGGGTATCCACGCGAAGTTCGCGCACGAGATCCCTAGCTTTTCCGACGGTACGCCGTCACTGTCCGTCGGCCTTGTCAGCGAGGATGGAGGGCTCGAATACTACGGCGGCAAGCTTCGCATGCGGGACAGCGACGGCGAAACCGTAGCCGATCAACTCGATCCCATGGAGTACACCGAGTATCTGGGCGAGCGTTCGACTGAGTGGTCGTACCTGAAGTTCCCGTACTACAAGCCGTTGGGCTATGACAGAGGTGCGTATCGAGTCGGTCCGCTTGCTCGGCTGAGCGTCTGCGATTACATCGAGACCCCCCTGGCCGAGGCGGAGCGCCAAAAGCTCCTTTCGCTGTCTGCCGATCGCGATGTGATGGGCAACCCGTTCTACTACCATTACGCGCGTCTGATCGAGATCCTGTTCGCGGTTGAGAAGATCGAGATGCTGCTCGGCGATCCCGATATCCTGGGAGAGGACATCCGCTCGAAGGCTATGATCAACCGCTTGGAGGGCGTCGGCGTGTGCGAGGCTCCCCGAGGCCCGCTCTTCCACCACTATCATGTGGACGAAGACGGGGTCATCCAGCAGGTGAACATGTTGATCGCCACCGCGCAGAACAACCAGGCGATGAACGCCACCGTTCGGCAACTCGCTTCGCACTACGTCCACGGCGGATCGATCACCGAGGGAGCCCTCAACCGCATCGAGGCCGGCATCCGCTGCTACGACCCCTGTCTCTCCTGCTCGACGCACGCGATCGGGAAGATGCCGCTGCAGGTGCAGTTGATCGACTCGGCAGGCAGAGTGCTTAGCGAGCGGAGTCGCTGAGGTGGCACGGACGCTCGTGATCGGCTTCGGTAACGACATGCGACGCGATGACGGAGCCGGGCGCATAGCTGCCGAGAAGATCGCCGCGGCCCACGACGACGTGGACCTGCTGAGCCTCGCCCAGCTCACGCCCGAGATCGCCGAAGTCATCTCCCGCTACCAGAGCGTGGTCTTCCTCGATGCCAGCGTGAAAGCCGAGCGCGTCGAGGTCAGCGAGGTGCACCCCGGGAGCGGGTGCAGGCGCGGTAGCGCGCGACCGATGTCGCACACCCTCTCGCCCCAGCAGGTCCTCGATCTCGCAGTCGAGCTCTACGGCAAGTGCCCGTGGCGGGTTCTGCTGGTGGAGTTCCCCGTCAGCGACCTGGAGTTCGGCTGCGATCTCTCGCCCTCGACCCAAAGCATGGTCGAGGAGTTCGTGGAGTCCTTCTCGGCGGTTCGCATGCGTGAAGGCGGTCCGGCCGAGGTCCCTGTCCGGGCGAGGTCGGTCAGCCCCTTGCCAGAGCGGCCCTAACGAGCCTGTCGGTCACATCGGTGAGCGACATCCCGTCGGCTGCTGCGGCCATTGGCAGCAGCGAGAGCTCGGTCATCCCGGGCGAGGTGTTGCACTCCAGCACCCACGGCGTGCCGTCTGCGTCCACGACCATGTCCACCCGCGACACGTCCCTGCACTCGAGCAGCGTGTGCACACGGGCCGCGATCCGCGTGACCTCGCGCATCACCGGCGCGTCCAGGCGCGCTGGTGCGAAGTAGTCGGTCTCGCCAGCCGTGTACATCGCGCCGAAGTCGAAGATCCCGCCCTTCGCGACGATCTCGACAGGCGGCAGGACGCGCGGGCCGTCCTCGGCGTCGAAGACGGAGACCGCGAGCACGCAACCGTCGACCCACTTCTCGATCATCGCGGAGTCGTCGTAGCCCAAGGCCGCAAGCAGCGCCTCGGCGAGCGCCTCGGAGGATTCGACGCGCGCCAATCCCAAGCCCGATCCCTGCCGAGAAGGCTTCACCGCGAGCGGGAAGGCCCCCACGCGCTCGGGCACGAGGTCGAGTGCCGAGGCGGCTCCCATCTGCTTGAACGCGTCGGCGGTCAGCGTCACCCACGGGGGCGTCGGGATGTCCTCGGCGGCGAAAAGTCGCTTGGCCAGTGGCTTGTCCCACGCCAGCGCGCTCGACATCACGCCCGGACCCGTATACGGAATGCCGAGGAACTCAAGCAGCTCCTGGATCGCGCCGTCCTCGCCGAACTTGCCGTGCAGAGCGATGTAGGCGGCATCCGGTCGCTCGGAGCGCAGCGTCTGCACGAGTGCGGGGGTCAGGTCGAGCGGGACGACCTTGTAGCCCAGGTCGGAAAGCGCCGAGCATACCCGCTCGCCGCTCATGAGCGATATCTCGCGCTCCAGGGAGCGCCCACCCATCAGGACCGCTATCTTCTCGCCGCTCACACGACCTCCTCCTTGACTGACAGTGCACCGGCCGCGATGAACGCGCGGTAGAGTTCGAGACGATCTTCGAGCACCTCGGCGAGACGCCGGATGCCCTCCTCGATGCGCTCCGGTTCAGCGTAACAGAACGCAAGACGCATGCAGTTGCCTCCTCGGCGATCCGGGTAGAAGGCGTCGCCGGGGACGAAGGTCACACCGCGCTCGACCGCCTCGGCGAGCAGCACCTTTGTGTCGAGGAACTCCGGCAGCTCGACCCAGAGGAAGAAGCCGCCCTCGGGGCACGTCCAGCGAGCCTCCGGCGGGAAGTGCTGTTCGAGTGCGGCGAGCATCGCATCGCGGCGCTCGGCATACGTGCGCGTCAGGCCCTGCAGGACCTTGCGCCACCGCGATCCGCCGAAGTACTGCTCCGCCGTGACCTGCGCGAACGCGCTGCCGCACAGGTCGGCGGCTTGCTTGGCGATGAGTAGCTTGGCGAGCACCGGATGTGGGGCGGTTACCCAGCCCAGGCGAAGTCCGGGCGCGAATATCTTCGAGAACGTGCCCAGGTAGATGACGTCGTCGTCGAGCGCGCGCAGCGGTTTGATGTGCCCGCCCTCGAATCGCAGCCGCCCGTAAGGGTCGTCCTCGATGATCGGGATGTCGTACTCGCGCGAAAGCTCGATGAGTCGCCGCCTGCGCTCGGGCGCGAGCGTCACTCCGCCCGGATTCTGGAAGTTGGGAATCGTGTAGATGAACTTCGCGCCGCCCCTGCCAAGCCGCTTCAGCTCGGCCTCGAGCAGGTCCATCCGCATGCCGCTCTCGTCCATGTCGACACAGCGGATCTCGGGTCCATACGCCGAGAAAGCCTGCAGAGCCCCGAGGTACGTCGGCCCTTCGGCGATCACCACGTCTCCCGGATCAAGGAATATCTTGCCGAGAAGATCGAGCGCTTGCTGAGCGCCGGCGGTGACCACGATGTCCTCGGGTCGGACCCGCACGCCGGTCTCCGCCATGAGCTCGACGATCGTCTGGCGCAGCTCGACCCTGCCCTCGCTGCCGCCGTACTGCAGTGCCTGGTCGCCATGGTGCGCCACGGCCCGGAAGGCGGCATCCGCTGCGGTGTGCGCTGGCACGCGGCTGACTTCCGGCATGCCGCCAGAGAGGCTGATCACGTCGGGCCTGCTTGCAGCGGCGAACAAGTCGCGCACGGCGCTGCTACGCATGCCCTCCATGCGCTGCGCATAACGCCCCTGTAGCCGGTCGAACACGACTCTCGAAGAACCCATCGACATCACTCCTGCCGGTAAAACAAGACGACCCCTTGCGCCCATAGGGCGAGGGGCCGATCACAGTACCGCCACCCTTCGCTAACGCGATAGGTGAAACGCAGATTAGCACCGGCCCCGCTCGACGGTCAACTGCTCGATCAAGACGCATGCCTCCTGAAGCGCACTTCGCACCGCCTCAACATCCTCACAGCCGAGGTATACCCGGTACACGCCTTGGCCGTCCCGCCCGAAATCCCACGTAGTCCGGCCCGCCATCGCCCTAGGATGCCCCTCGCACACAAGCAGCTCCAGAGCGACGTGCTCGAGCAGATGAGCGCTCTCGGTGTCGGCAAGCTCACCAGCAACGCCGAGCCCCTTCGGCGATTCACAACGGTGTCGTACGATGCCAGGTAGCCTGCCGAGAACCTTCTCGGCGATTCCTGGGAGAGCACTGGTCCGCCGAAGTACCGGTTGGGTAAGGCGCACAACCACCTCGGTGCCACCGGGTACCGCCCACAAGTGCTCGACGATAAAGAGCGGCTTCTCCACCTCTGGAATCACCGCTGGGTGTTCCGGAACCTAATCGCTAGGAAGATGACCGACTTCACCAGGAGCACAGCGCCTAACAGAAGCAGTGCCCACGCGTATCCGATGGCCTCACCCAACAGCATGAACACGCCGGCCATCAGGAGCAGAATGCCGACGACAGCCAGACACCCTGCACTCACCGCAGCGACCAGCATGAGCCCTAGCTTCTGGCTCGGCAGAACGATCTTCTCGCGGACTACCCGCTCGACCTCATTATCGAACCAGTCGACGACCGTCTCCATAAGCTCTACAACCGCATCGCTCAGCGATCGTCCCGGGGGTCTTGCGCCGGGTTCGGGTCCGGAATCGGACATGAACGCACCTCCGTACTCAACGGGAAGAGCCCACAATCACCTTCACTATCAGGATACCCCAAATCCACCTCTAAAAGCCGAGGGCGGCCCGCGCGGGACCGCCCTCGATCGAACGCATCACAGAAGACGTTACCTGCCAAGAATCCGATACTGCACCGTGTGGACCCCGCTGAAGCCGAGAGCTGTAGCCGTCCCGGGCCCGAGATCGAACACCCGACCGGGAGTGAATGGTCCACGATCGTTGACCACAGCGATCGCGGTACGCCCACCGAACTTGAACTCGATACGCGTGCCGAACGGAAGCGTCTTGTGGGCGACATTCATCATGCCCTCAGTCAAGATCGCACCGCTGGCGGTCCTGTTGCCATAGAAGCCAGGACCGTACCAAGAAGCCCTTGCGGACTTCCAGCCCGAGGTATTCGCCGCAGCAGCTGCCACCGGTCGATTCCGAGGTGCTGATGCAGCCCTGACGGGCGCTGGACGAGGAGTCGGCCTTACGACTGGCACTGGAGCCTTTGCCTTGGCAACGGGGGTGACCAGTGAAGCCGGTCGCTCTGCGGTCAACTCGATCTTCTCGTCAGCGGGTACTTCTTCGATCGGCGGAACCGACTCATCGCCGATACCGAGCGTGCCAACCGGGCGCTGCGCCGGCGAGGCTCCCGCCTGCGGCTCCGGGAACTGGAAGCCGGCGAGCGTGCCTGTGACCGAAACAGCCAAAGCCAAAGCGGCCACGTACAATGCTACCTTCTGTATCTTCTTGGAACTCACATAGACCTCCGGGTCCGGGGACGTTACAGACGACGCATCCGAAAGCCGGGGCACAAGCGTACCTAGGAGACAGTAGTGGGATTATGCTGAGAGCTGCCTCGCATCCGGCGAAACGGACGGATACCCGTCGTCTCAAGCCAAATGAAGCGAGTATGCTTTTTAGGCTACGAACCTTTTCCCTAGTATCACGGGTGTCGCGATTGCAGACATTTACCGAGTTCGACCGGATTTGCCGAAACGTCCATCACGCCGGTTCGAACGACTGCTCCGATCGTCTTTGCAGCCGATGCGCGAAGAACGCCTTACGCACTAACAGTTGCACACTGTAACACAATCGTTACCAATCGACAAATCCGGGGATGCTGCGGGTTCGGCAAGACCGCTCTGCAGAGCAAAGATCAGGGCTCCTCGGTCGATCCGAGGAGCCCTGATTCACTACGCTAGACTACACTTGCCTCTAAATGATCCATCTTACTCAACGAGCTGCAAAGCCCCGTCGCGAACCTCCTGGCTAATAGCACCAGCGCCACCGAAGAAGGTGATGGTGTCAATCTCCAGAGCGTTAGCCGATAGGGCGCTAGCCGCTGCCGGGTGTAGGGAGTTCGATGGCGTAAGCAGCATGACGCTGCCATTCAAGCCCTGCAAGACGCCACCGGCGAGGGCATCGGGGAAGTTAGTACCCGTTGCGAGCCCTACCCCGTCCCACCCAAACCAAAGCAGCTGCCCTACTGCATATTCCGCAATGGCTGCCGCCGTAGTGTAGCGATTGTCACCCGCAAGACGCTCTACATTGACAGCCCCAAAGCGGGTTTTCAGTGCGTACATTTACCGAGTTCGACCGGATTTGCCGAAACGTCCATCACGCCGGTTCGAACGACTGCTCCGATCGTCTTTGCAGCCGATGCGCGAAGAACGCCTTACGCACTAACAGTTGCACACTGTAACACAATCGTTACCAATCGACAAATCCGGGGATGCTGCGGGTTCGGCAAGACCGCTCTGCAGAGCAAAGATCAGGGCTCCTCGGTCGATCCGAGGAGCCCTGATTCACTACGCTAGACTACACTTGCCTCTAAATGATCCATCTTACTCAACGAGCTGCAAAGCCCCGTCGCGAACCTCCTGGCTAATAGCACCAGCGCCACCGAAGAAGGTGATGGTGTCAATCTCCAGAGCGTTAGCCGATAGGGCGCTAGCCGCTGCCGGGTGTAGGGAGTTCGATGGCGTAAGCAGCATGACGCTGCCATTCAAGCCCTGCAAGACGCCACCGGCGAGGGCATCGGGGAAGTTAGTACCCGTTGCGAGCCCTACCCCGTCCCACCCAAACCAAAGCAGCTGCCCTACTGCATATTCCGCAATGGCTGCCGCCGTAGTGTAGCGATTGTCACCCGCAAGACGCTCTACATTGACAGCCCCAAAGCGGGTTTTCAGTGCGTTTTCCGTTGTTGTCGACACCGCTCCTGTTCCGCCCAGGATGATGGCATTCGTGACACCGGTCATGGCTGTCACCGTGGATGGCGAAAGTCCTGTCTTGGGATGCGCCAGATATATCGGCCAGTAGTTTCCGGCGGCCAGAGGAGCAGCGGCTAGTGCATCAGGGAAATTCCCACCAGTAGCCACAAAAGCAGTCCCGTCATAAAAGATCCCAAGCTCCTGGCGAACCCTAGCCGCTACATTGTTGGCGGTCACATAGCGGTCCGCACCACCAATACGCTCCACATTGGGAGCACCAAGCTTGGTTTTCAGCGCTGTTTCAACCTCCGGACCCACAGCACCTGTGCCGCCCAAGATGATGGCTTGTCCAGCACCAAGACGGTCGATCTCTGCAAGAACGGAAGCAGGAACGGTTTTGGTGTCGACCAGCAATACGGGACCACCAAGCGTTCCTGCAAGGGCGGCCCCTCCAAGTGCATCAGGCCAGTTGCGGCCGGTGGCGATGACGACCGTCCTGTAGCCAAGCGGATCGAGTCCGAATGGGAACGCTTCAACCGAGGCCGCTACAGCTGTCTCGAAGCGATCAGCGCCTTCGACCTCAATGAATGGCGGAACCGGTTGCAGTGGGATGTCCAGCTGGATCGCGTTGGTCCCGTTGTAGGCGATGATATCGCTCATAAACCATTCGAATCCCGGATGCCCCACATCAATCCCATACGTTCCCGCAGGAACGGTAAAGGAATAGTTTCCTGCTGCGTCCGTAACAGTAGATTGTTCGAGGATCCCGGGGTATGTCTCAAGTAACCACACCTCCACCCCAGCCAAAGGTGCGCCTGTCGAAGCGTCTGTGACTGTTCCATGGATGGAAGGCGTGGCTGCGTTCGCCGACTCGACTGCTAGAACAGCATGCGAAGCCAACAGCGCTAGGACCAAGAGTATCCTCAAAGCAAGAATGTGCCATTTTTCAGGCGCGGCACTGACGCTCAAAGCAGATGCTGCCATGTGTCATGCCCTCCTCTCAAGCAAACCCCAACCGATCACTTGCTTGCGGTGTAAACTCGCATCCCGGGTCAAAGATCACCCCGATCCCCAAATCGTGGAGCAGCCGCCATTGCATCAAAAAGATCAACCAAATCAACGTAGCACTGGCATAGTTGAGGGTCAAACGACAAGAATGTCGTAGATGACTGAAGGCGAAAGCCCACCATTCCCCGAGGTGGCTGCGTGAATCGAAGAACTCGTAATCCCCCTGGCCCTTGCTTCCGTCTTGCTCGCTAGCCTTAGGGGGTATAAAACACCATCAGTGCGAGCAGCGTGACGGCGAAAGTGATGGCCAAGCCAATCGTAATTTTGTTGAGGTTCTTCTCGACGATGGATGTGCCGACCGAAGTCGTCGGCATCACGCCGCCCAGCATCGAGGACATCCCCGTACCTTTACCTGAGTGCATCAGCACGAAGATGATGAGAGCGATCGATACGATCACGTGGACGATAAGCAGGAGTACCACAAGAGCATTCATTGCTGGAGTCATTCCTTCCATAGCGCACTAATGCGCACAAACCGACGTTTCGCAGTGCATCAGTATACCAGCAAAGAGCGTCCCGTCCACTCCCGCGGTCTCTCGACGGAGATGAGTTCGAGCATCGTCGGCGCTACATCGGCGAGTATCCCGCCGGATTCCAGGGCGGATACGCCGTCGCCAATCACGCAGAATGGCACCTCCCCGCTGGTGTGCGCGGTGAATGGCGTGTGGCTGTCAGAGTCGAGCATGGTCTCGGCGTTGCCGTGGTCGGCGGTCACGATTGCCGAGCCACCCGCAGACCGGATCGCTGCGACCACTCGGCCGACGCACGAATCCACCGCCTCGACCGCTTCGATTGCGGCTTCGAGCACACCGGTGTGGCCGACCATGTCGCAGTTCGCATAGTTGACGATGTAGACGTCTGCCTGCTCGCCCTCGATAGCGGCAACCAGTCGATCCGTCACCTCGTGTGCGCTCATCTCGGGCATCAGGTCGTAGGTGGCGACCTTGGGGCTTGGGATGAGGACGCGCTGCTCGCCCGGTTTTGGTTCCTCGGCACCTCCGTTGAAGAAGAAGGTCACGTGCGCATACTTCTCCGTCTCGGCGATCTTGAGCTGCCTGAGGCCGACGTCGGCCAGCACATCGGCGAGTACGCACGTCGACAGCTCCTTGGGGAACGCCACTGGGGCTGGGATCGTGCGGTCGTACTCGGTCAAGCATACGAATCGCGTCTGCGGGAAGGCGGGCCGCGAGAAGCCGGTGAACTCCGGGTCCACGAACGCGCGGGTGATCTCGCGTGCGCGATCGGGCCGGAAGTTGAAGAACACCAGCGCATCGCCCTCGCCGATGGTCGCGATCGGCAGCTCGTCCGGGCCGTGAACGACGGTCGGAGCTACGAACTCATCTGTGACCTCGGCATCGTAGGAGGCAAGCACGGCCTCAACGGCATCCCGGGCAGGGTCGCCCTCGCCTAGGGTTATCGCTCGCCACGCCCGCTCCACGCGATCCCAGCGGTTGTCGCGATCCATCGCCCAATATCGGCCAGCGACCGTCGCAATCCGCGCGCCCGCCAACGGCTCCAGTCGCCGCTGCAACTCGCCGAGGAAACCGGCGCCCGAGCGCGGCGGCACGTCTCGGCCGTCGAGGAATGCGTGCACGAAGACGCGCTCCGCTCCTCGCGAAACTGCCATCTCGACCAGCGCGTAAAGATGCTCCTGATGGCTGTGTACGCCGCCGTCGGAGACCAGGCCCATGAGATGCACCGCGCGGCCCGTCGCAACCGCACCGTCGATCGCCGAGGTCAGGACCTCGTTGGCGGCCAGCGAGCCATCCTCGATAGCGAGGTTGATGCGGGTCAGCTCCTGGTAGACCACGCGCCCGGCACCAATGTTGAGGTGCCCCACCTCGGAGTTACCCATCTGGCCTTCGGGCAGGCCCACGGCCAGTCCAGAACAGCGCAGGGTGGTATACGGGTACTTCGCGAACATCGCGTCCAGGTTCGGCGTCTCTGCGAGTGCGATCGCGTTGCCTGGGCCTTCTTCGGCGATGCCGAAGCCGTCCATGACGATGAGCGCTACGGGCAAGCGATCAGGCATTCTGCTCCTTGGCAGCTACTACGATCTCGGCGAACGACTCCGCATCTAGCGCTGCACCGCCGACGAGCGCGCCGTCGATATCGGGCTCGCAGAAGAACATCGCGGCGTTCTCGGGCTTGACGGAGCCGCCGTAGAGCACGCGGCAGGATTGCGCTGCCGGTGGCCCGAACAGCGCGCCGACGGTCGCTCTGATGGTGCGCGCGACATCGTTGGCACCCTCAGGTGTGGGCGTGCGCCCAGTGCCGATCGCCCAGACCGGCTCGTAAGCGATGACGATGCCTGCCGCCTCGATTGCCGAGATGCCTTCAAGGGCGGCCTTGACCTGTGTGCGAACCACGGCCTCGGTCTGGTTGGCCTCGCGGATGTCGGCCGTCTCGCCGACGCACACTATGGGCGTGATCTTGTGCGCCAGTAGCGCTTTGACCTTGCGATTGACCGTCTCGTCGGTCTCGCCGAACATCTCCCGTCGCTCCGAATGTCCCACGATGCAGTAGCCGCAACGCAGCTCGGCGAGCATCGGCGGGGAAATCTCGCCGGTGAATGCTCCCTCGGCCTCCCAATGAACGTTCTGCGCTCCGAGTTCTAGCGTGAGCCTGTCGAGTTCGATGACAACCGACACGCTTTTCAGCGCCGTGAACGGCGGGCATATCACGATGTCGACATCGTGCCAGTGCTCCTCGACGAGCTCTTCCATGTTCTGGACGAGGATCGCGGCCTCTCCAGCCTTCTTGTACATCTTCCAGTTGCCCGCGATCATCGGTTGACGTCCCATAGATCCTCCTGGTGTCCAGCGGCCGACCCGATTAAGTCAGTCGCGGTCCAACAATGCCTCGATGCCCGGAAGCTTTGAGCCTTCGAGCAGCTTCATCGACGCTCCGCCGCCGGTGGACACGAACGTCACCCGCTCTTCAAGGTCGAACTTCCGAAGCGCTGCCACCGAATCCCCGCCGCCGACGATCGACACAGCGCGGTTGTTCCGTGTAACAGCGGTAGCGACCTTGCGGGTCCCGTTCTCGAACGGAGTCATCTCGAACACGCCCATCGGGCCGTTCCAGAACACAGTCTTGGCATCGCCGATCGCCTGCGAGAAGAGCTCCACCGTAGCGGGGCCGATATCGAGCCCCATCATGTCGGCGGGGATCTCCTCCCTGCCCACAATCCTGGTGTCGGCATCCTCGGCGATTGCGTCAGAGATGACGAAATCAACGGGCAGCAGAAGCTCGACGCCGTTATTGGCGACCTTGTCGAGGATGGCCTTGGCGGGCTCTATCCACTCTGGCTCCACAAGCGACTTCCCGACGTCGACACCTTTCGCGACGATCAGGGTGAAGCACATTCCCCCGCCGATGATCAGCGTGTCCACGCTATCGAGCAGTCGTTCGATGACGCTGAACTTGTCGGAGACCTTCGAGCCGCCGAGTATCGCGACGAACGGGCGGTCCGGATTGGCGAGCATGCCCGTCAGAGTCTCGGTCTCGCGAGCCAGAAGCAGGCCGGACACGGCCGGGAGGTGAGCCGCAACTCCGACCGTCGAGGCATGCGCCCTGTGAACCGCCCCGAAGGCGTCGTTAACGTAGATGTCGGCTAGAGAGGCCAGAGCTTTTGCGAACTCGGGGTCGTTGGCGCTCTCTCCGGGGTGGAAGCGGACGTTCTCCAGCACGACGATCTCGCCGTCGACCATTCGCGACACCACATCGGCCGCCTCATCGCCGACGATCTCGTCGACGAAGGAGACGTTGCGTCCGATCAGCCTCTGCAGCACCCTGCGTACCGGCCGAAGCGAATAACGCAGGTCTGGAGTCCCCTTCGGTCGGCCCAGGTGACTCATGACGATCACTCGGGCACCGTGGTCGACCAGATATCGCAACGTGGGCAGGGCCGCGCGGATGCGGGTGTCGTCGGTGACGGCCTCTTCATGCAGCGGGACGTTGAAGTCGACCCGCACCAACACCCGCTTTCCGCGGACGTCGATATCCTTGACTGTCTTTTTGGCAAACATCGGGCCTCCGTACCGTGCTTAGCGCATCATATATTTGACGAGGTCGTTCACGCGATTGCTGTAGCCCCACTCGTTGTCGTACCACGAGACGCACTTCACGAAGTTACCCTTCTGCCCCATGACCATCGTCTGGAGGGAGTCGAACACCGACGAGGCGGGGTTACCCACAACGTCCACCGAGACGATCGGGTCAACGCAGTACTCGAGGATGCCCTTCATCGGGCCTTCGGCGGCTGCCTTCATGGCGGCGTTGATCTCCTCGGCAGTTACGTCGGTGGCGAGCTCGGCGACTAGGTCGACCACGGATCCGTCGGGAGTCGGCACCCTCATCGACATGCCGTCGAGTTTGCCCTTCATGTCCGGCATCACGAGTCCGATCGCTTTGGCCGCACCGGTCGAGGTCGGGATGATTGACATCGCGGCCGCGCGGGAGCGACGCAGGTCCTTGTGGGGCAGGTCCAGGATGTTCTGGTCGTTGGTGTAGCTGTGGATCGTGTTCATGAAGCCTCGGCGGATACCGAAGGAGTCGTGGAGCACCTTGGCGAAGGGTGCCAGGCAGTTGGTCGTGCACGATGCGTTCGAGACGATGTGATGGTTCGCGGGATCGTAATCCCCTTCGTTGACGCCCATGACAATCGTGACGTCCTCGTTGCTCGCCGGTGCCGAAATCAGCACCTTCGACGCGCCTGCGTCGAGATGCGCCTTAGCCTTGTGCGCGTCGGTGAAGAAGCCAGTGGACTCGACCACGATATCGACTCCGAGTGCGCCCCATCCCAGGTTGGCCGGATCGCGGTCGGATATGACTTTCACCAGGTGGCCGTCGACGTTGATGCCTCCGTCTGTGGCCTCGACCTTTCCGCCGAAACGGCCGTGAATCGAATCGTACTTGAGCAGGTGCGCGAGCGTCGCGGCGTCAGTCAAATCGTTGACTGCAACAACCTCTACAGCCGGATCGGCCTCCATCGCACGAAACACCAACCGGCCGATGCGGCCGAACCCGTTGATACCTACTTTGACAGTCACTACTGTTCCCTCCTTCTACTCTGACCGGTACTACGTGCAAGCTCTTCCAACCTGCGGACCCTGTGGTACACCGCCGACTTCGACAGAACCGGATCGGCAAGTTCGCCGAGCTCTCTCAAACTCACGTCCTGGTGCTCTAGCCTCAGGCGTGCGAAATCCCTCAGTGCGGGTGACAGGCTCTCCAGGCCGACAGTCTCTTCGAGCAGCTCGATCGCTTCGATCTGCGCCAGAGCTGCATCAGCCGTCTTGGACAAGTTGGCCGTCTCCGCATTCACCAGCCGATTGACCTGGTTGCGCATGGATTTGACCACGCGTACGTTCTCGGTTTTGAGAAGAGCACCATGCGCGCCCGCCAAAGCGAGGAACATCAGGATAGGTTCGGCCCCCTTAAGATACACGGTATGCAGCCCCCGTCGCTGGGTTATTTTCGGCTCGATCTCGAAGCGCCTCATCAGCGTTGCCAGATCTTCGGCGATCTTCTCGGAGTCGGCAGTGAGCTCGAAGTGGAAATCGCCCTGCGGATTCGCGACGAAACCCCCACCCAAGAACGCTCCTCTCAGATACGCGATGGCACAGCAGTTCTTCCGCACCACCCTATGCAGTATTCCCGTTGCAAGCCTCATCGAGTCATCGAGTATCCCGAGCTCGTTGAGTGCCTGGAGTGATCCGGGCTGATCGGGCACGGTGATGAGGTAGTTGTTGGTCTTGTGCAGGATACTGCGCCTTACGGTGAGCTCGGTCTTCACGCCATAGAGGGCGCGCAGCAGCTTGATCGCCTTTCGGGCGACCGGCGCGGTCTCGGTGGCGAGTTCGAGCCGGAAGCGCTCCTTTCCCAGGATATGGAGGGTGCCCTCGATGCGGGCCAATGCGGCCAGCTCGGCTTTTTGGCAGCACAGATGCCTCGATTCGACACGAGAGAGCTCCTCCTTGACCTCCGCCGAAAAGGACATCTACCCGATGACCTCCCGAAGTGCTGCTAGCAGCTTGTCTTGCGAGTGCCTGTTGGGGTCCCCGGGATCCGAGAGATCCGCCGAGACGACCTTGGGGCCCAGCGAGGCCATGCGCTCGCGGACGCTCGCGTCAGCGGCGACCGCCGAGGGTGTCGGTGAGTCGTGGACGAGGGCGACGTCGATCGCGCCCGAAAGTCCGTGATCGATCAGGGTGCGCAGGTGGTCGAAGGCGTCCATCCCACTGGTCTCGCCGCGCTGGTTCGCCACGTTGCACACGTAGACCCTAAGCGCTTCCGATCGCCGGATCGCGTCGGCGACGCCTTCTACCAGCAGGTTCGGCAGGATGCTCGTGAAGAGGCTGCCCGGACCGATGACGATGACATCGGCAGACGCGATAGCCTCGAGCGCGGGCCCGTAAGCCTTCGGGAATCCGGGCTCCAGCTCGATGTCGGCGAGCGGGCCGTTGGAGTGCGCCAGACGCGCCTGCCCACTGATCGGCCTTCCGGCGGCGTCCTTGGCGCTGAGGCGCACGTCGGCAAGCGTGCTGGGGAGCACCCTGCCCTGTGAGTCGAGCAGCCCTCCGGCGGCGTCGATGGCGTCAGGGAAGCTTTGCGTGAGGTCGGTGAGCGCCGCGATTACGAGGTTCCCGAGCGCATGGCCCGCCAGCCCCTCGCCTTGCGGGAAGCGGTACTGGAAGAGCTGCGCGGGCAGGCTACCCGTATCGGCCATCGCGACCAGGCAATTCCTGATGTCGCCCGGCGGCAGGATTCCCATCTGCTCCCTGAGCATGCCGGTCGATCCGCCGTCATCTGCCATCGTGACGACCGCCGAGGTGTCGAATCCGAGGTCGAGCAGGCAGCGAAGCACCCTCGGCAGGCCGGTTCCTCCGCCTATCGCAACCCCTTTGCGTGCCGATAAGGCCCCTCTCATCGCGATGCCCGATCCTTGTTGATGTCCCGATGACTGACCGCGACCTGATAGCCTTTCGAGCCGAGGAAAGCCGCGGTCTCCTCGGCGAGTGCGACACTGCGGTGCATGCCGCCGGTGCAGCCGAGCGCGATGACGAGGTGCGCCTTACCCTCGGCGAGATAGCTGGGGAGCAGCGTCTCTAGGAGCGCGAACCACTTTGCGATGAACTCGGTGGTAGCCTCGCGCTCGAGCACGAAGGCGCGGACGTCGGGATCGAGTCCGGTGAGTTCGCGCAGGCCAGGCAGGTAGTAGGGGTTGGGCAGGAAACGCACGTCCATGACGATGTCGGCGTCGATCGAGATGCCGTACTTGAAGCCGAACGACGACACCGTGACAGTTAGCGACGGCGCACTCGATGTCGAGAACCGCTGCTTGATAGCGGCGCGCAGTTCGGCTGGCTTGAGTGTGCTCGAGTCGAGGATGACGTCCGCGCGGGCGCGCACCTCGCCGAGTATCTTTCGCTCGGCGATGATGCCCTCAAGGACCGATCCGCTCGCCGAGCACAGCGGATGCCGCCTGCGGGTCTCCTTGAAGCGCCGCACGAGGGTGTCGTCGTCGGCGTCGAGGAAGAGCAGCTCATACGCTATGCCACCGTCATCGAGATTCTTCAGCTCGCCGAGGAGCTCGTCGAAGAACTCCTGCGAGCGTACGTCGCACACCAGCGCCATCCGCTGGATGCGGCTTCCCGGGAGCGCCATCAGCGCGACGACCTGGCTGATGAACCCAGGCGGGATGTTGTCGATGCAGAAGTACCCCATGTCCTCGAAGGTGTGGATGGCCTCGGTGCGCCCGGCGCCCGACATGCCTGTGATCACCACGAGTTCGGTGGATGTCTCCGCTGCATCCCGATCCTCGACGCTCGATTCACAAGTCCCGCTCATGGGTTCCGCCCTTCCGAGTCGCTCAGAACTATCGATTCGCTGTCTCATTATAGGGGCATCGGCCAACGGAAGTCTTCGCTCTCGCATACCAGCGTCTGATCCGTGATGCGCTTATAGGAGGAAAGCTTGGACCTGACGCCACAACATGCTGACGAACACCATCGTAGCTGCTATCACCCCTGTTAGCGTGAGCGCGAACTCCAGACCGGGCGCAGAGCGCCCCCTGATCACTCGGATCATCGAGTTGAGGATGGTCCCGCCATCGAAGGGAGGAATAGGAATGAGGCCGACGGCCGCATAAAGGAGGTTGCCGATGGCGAATATATTCAGAGCCACCTCCAGCGCCCCCGGACGGTCTTCACTCGGTAGAGCGGTCTCGTCAGGGGCTGGCTCCTCACTCGGGTCATCGGTCGATTGGGGCCCTGAAGGGCCACTTGACCCTCCCAAGTTCGTAGCAACTGAATGTGCGACCATCCGCCCAATCATCATCACATCGAGCAACCGATCGGTAGCGCCTCCAACCGATTCTGACATGCTGAAGCGCACCTCTTTGTGGGGCATACCCAGCTCCCGAAGGTCCGAGTAGGTCGAGTCAGGGGTTATCGCAAAGTCGCGTGTCCCGCCTTCTCGGCGCACGGTAAGTGTGAGCATCTCTTCCGGTCCAGTGAGAGCTGCGTAGGCAAGCGCGTCAGCTTGTGGCCACCTTCCCACGGGTTGTCCATCGATTGCGACTATCGTGTCTCCTTCTTGTATGCCTGACGCGGCCGCCAAGCCGGTAGGCGTCCCGATCGTTGCGGTCAGGGCAGTCGCTCCATAGAAGAAGCCTGCTGCGACAAACCCCAGGAATCCGACGGCGGCGCTCGTCAACGGGCCAGAGATCGCCATCGCGAGGCGCTGGTGTATAGACGCCCTGTCTTTGAATTGATCTCCCAACACCTCAAGCCCCGGCAGATTCTCGCTCATACCGATGGTCTGCTCGACTACCTCGTCCTGCTCTTTGCGCTGCTCGAGCTGTTCCTCGGTCAGTCTGACTCGCTCCTCGTCGGCCTCCTCGTCTTGGGGGAAGACCAAGTGCCCGCCTATGGGAAACATCTTCATGGTGTACTCGGTGTCGCGATATGTGCGCACAACGAGTTGTCGTCCGAACCCTATGACGAATCTTTTCGCTTTTCTCCCGAATAGCGAGGCTGTGATGAACTGTCCGATCAAGTGGACACAGCTCATGACAAAGAGCGCGCAATATCCGAAGGCCGCCCAGGCAGCGATGGTTACTATCTCCATGTCTTGGTCTTCTCCCACTCTCGCCCAGCCCTGTCTAGCGAACTGACCAAGACGGACAGCGTCAGTAGCGCGAACGCTGCGCTGCCAGCGTAACCGAGTGCCTGGGAGGTCAGCCACAGATAGTGCTCGGCAAGGAATGCTTGCCGGCCGCCTACGCTGGGTACGAGCATGAGGATCCCAGCCACGTAGAAGACGTAGGGCCGCAATGCCGCCCAAAAAGTGAACTCCCGCTCAGCGATCATCACCGCTTCCTTCAGTTGCATCGATGCCAGGAACATCCCTAGCAGCAACATCAGAGAAAAGCTCGACCTGACCGCTGTTGCCGCATCGGCGCCGATCAACAGGTTCACTACGAGCAAAACCGACCCAGCGGCTAAAGCTAGTGGCAAGAAGAAGAACAGCCACCGACACCAAGCTATCTCGCTGCCGGTCAGATCGAATGCCCCGTAGAGCCGACGCTCGTGTTCGTACATGAAGCTCTCGGTCATCTCAGCTTCCATCTCGTCGGCCTCAAGGCCGCGAGATGCGGCAACGCCCGCGAGCCTTATAATCTTGAACACCGCATACGACACAAGGCCGATGACAGCAGAGTGGACGAGGACTGCTAGGCCTATAGCCTCCGAATCCTCCGGCGCGATGCTGTGCGCCAGAAAGAGATAGCCCGCAATGCCTATGGCCGAGAAGAGGGCGATGCCCACCATGACGTCGGTATGAGCGTACTTGTCTTTCCACTCAGCGATTGCGACCCTACCGTAGTGACTGAGGGAGAACTTCCTCGAAACGATGTCGGTCGCGGGTAAAGCCCCCTGTTGGGTCAAGTTCGCAGAGTGCAATCGCTGCGTGAGCGCGAGTCCAGCGGCTGAAGCCGCCATCCCTGAGCCGAGCGCAATCAAAAGAAGCGCTAGCCCCTCTGAGGCCTCCCCCTGAAGGAAGTAGTTGAGCGATGTGGCCGCAGGGCCGAGGGGTGGGACACTTGCCAGCACAGCTTTCGAGTCAGTAATGAGGGCGACGGCGGGAGGGAGCACTGCAGTCATCGCAAAACCGAACCCAAGCAGCAACAAGAAGATCGAGAAGAAGCTTACTGCGCCGAAAAACTTCGCCACCCCGTTGCTGCTGATGATTCGAGACAGAACCGCAGCCCCAAGAACGCCTAGCGACGAAGGCACCATCGAGAAAAGGTACAGGACCGGCAACAACGCCAGGTAATAGTGGTAGGGTGCGCCCGACGGTGGGCCTAGCGCCGCCAGAGGCGCCACGCCAAAAAGGAGAATGCACAGAAAGGTCGACGTTGAGAAGAAGCTCGTTCTGAAGAAGCGGAATGCGATGACCTTGAGCGCCTCGCTGCCGCTTACTCCTTCCGGCCTGTCTGCGGACTCGAAATGGCGTCTGTCAAGCATGTCCGGCCATGCCCTGTCCAGAGCCAGCAAGAACATGAGAATGAACAGCACGATAAGCACAAAATATGTGGCGGACGCGACAGCCGTTTTGGCTTGTGCAGCCTCTAGCGGTCCGGCGACCCAATTCATGGCTACCGAGAACGTCGATATTATTCCGGCGAATACGACTGCTATCGCAACGAACCAGTAGGGTGCGGCGATCAGCATATCGCGCTTGTTCTTCTGAAACGCCCCCCGGGCCGCCTGGATCTCGGTGCGCAGCAGTCCCCTCAAGGTATGTCTTGTCGCGGTGGTCAGCTCTCCGTCCCCTCTCCGCCTTCCGAGAACACCGCGAAGATGTCCTCGGCGACCTCATGTGGGATGCCCGGTGTTGCCGAGAGTTCCTCGACGCTCGCCTCTCGCATCTTGCGCACCGAGCCGAACGCCTTCATGAGCGCCTTCTTGCGCTTGGGGCCCACGCCGGGGATGTCGTCGAGCACGCTCGCGGTCATCGCTTTGCCGCGAAGCTCCCGGTGGTAGGTTACCGCAAAACGGTGCGCCTCGTCCCGGATGCGCTTGACGAGGTAGAGCGAGGGCGATCCCGGCGGCAGCATTACCGGTGCGTCGAAGCCCGGGACGAACAGCTCCTCCTCTCGCTTGGCGAGGGCCACGATCGCCACCCCTTCGGCACCGACCTCGCGAAGCGCTGCCCGCGCTGCCGAGAGCTGACCCTTGCCGCCGTCGACGATCACGAGATCGGGCATCGCTCCGAAGCGCTCGTCGGCGCGGCGTTCGGGATCGAAGCGGCGGCGGATCACCTCGGCCATCATCGCGAAGTCGTCGGCCTCCTCGGCGGGGCGTCTGACGCGGAACCGGCGATAGGAGGCGACTTCAGCGCGTCCGTTCGCGAACACCACCATCGAGCCGACCGAGTGCCGGCCGTGCAGCGTCGAGATGTCGTAGCACTCGATGCGCATGGGCGCGGCTTCGAGCGCGAGCGCGCTTTCGAGCTGCAACAGCGCGAGGTTGATGCGCTCGTCGTCGTAGCGGGTCCTCATCTTGTGGCGCATGAGCGTGTGCCGCGCGTTGACCTCGGCCATCTGCTGGAGCGCGTGCTTCTCGCCGCGCCGGGGCGTGGTGATGCGCACCTTCTTGCGGCGCAGCCCCGAGAGCCACTCCTCGAAGGTCTCGGCGTCCTCGGGGGCATCGTGCACGACGACCTCGGCCGGGATGTATGTGGCCTGATCGTAGTAGCGCAGCAAAAATCCCTCGATCAGCGCTTGTGCCGAGACATCCATCCCCTTGTCGAGCACGAATTCGTTGCCGATGAGGACTCGCCCCTCGCGGACCACGAGCACGTGGACGCCGGCGATCGTCTCCTCGCGGAAGATGCCGATGATGTCGACGTCGAGCTTACGTGCCGAGACCACCTTCTGGCGCTCCTGCAGCACGCGGATGGCCTCGAGGCGATTGCGGAACCTCGCCGCGCGCTCGTAGTCGAGGTCGTCTGCGGCGGCGCGCATCCTCGATTCGAGCTCGTCGGCGACGTCGGATTGGCGGCCGCGGAGGAACTCGGCGACCTTGGCGATAACTGCGGCGTACTCCTCGGCGGATATCGCGCCGACGCAAGCGCCCGGCCCGCGCCCGACGCTGTAGTCGAAGCACGCGCGCCCCGCTGGCTCGCCGCCACGGGCGACAAGCCGCTTCCACTCGACGCACGACGCGCTGCAGATCGGGTAGACCTTGCGGACGGCCTCGATGGTGGCGCGCGCCGCGCGGGAGTCGGTGTACGGCCCGAAGTAGATGATGCCGTCGCGATGCTTCTCGCGCGTGAACTTGATCGCTGGGAAGCGCTCGACGGTGGTCAGCGCGATGAACGGGTAGCTCTTGTCGTCGCGATAATCGACGTTGAACGCAGGCGAGAACTGCCGGATGAGGTTCTTCTCAAGGATGAGCGACTCGATCTCGGTGTCGGTGACGACGTAATCGAAATCCGCGACGAGCTCCATCATGAGCGGGATCTTCTCGCGGTCATCCTGCCCCGTGACGTATTGCCGCATGCGTTTGCGCAGGGACTTCGCCTTGCCGACGTAGACCACCTGACCAGCGGCGTCCTTCCACAGGTAGACCCCGCAGACGTCCGGCACGCCCGCGAGTCTGTCGGTGATCGAGACGTTCTCGCGGGTCACGCTCACCTCACCTCCACGTGTGCGAGCACGCGCCCGGGCTGGGCGGCGTCGACCACGGCGACACGCTCCCGCGTCCAGCCCCAGCCACGCAGCGAGGCGTCAGTGATCGCCCTGGTGCCGCCCTCGCCAGCCAGCCAGAAGACCCGGCCGTCGCCCCGCCGATGAGCGAGCCACCGCTCGGGGGCGAGCGTCTCGCGCCTGCCCTCGGCGATGAGCGGCAGCCCGGCCTCTGCGTGCGCGGCAAGCGCCCGCTCGACCACGGAGTCGCCATCACCCACAGCCGCCGAAGGGGCGAGGTCGAGCTCCTCGGCGCGCTCGAAGTCGCCGACCGGGCGCGCCGGGCGGTCCGCGCCAGCGGCGTCGGGGGTTGCAGCCTCGAAGGCCTCGCGGACCGCCGCGAGGTCGCCGCGCGTGATCGGGCGCGAAGCGCCCACGCGCTCTGCGAGCGCGTGGCTGGCGGCCAGCACGCTACCCAGCGACCCGCCATCGATCGCTATGGCCGCCAGCGCGATCGCGCGCACCCGGGCGACCTCGGCGGGCTGCAAGCCCGCCGGCAGCGCCTCGAGCTCCGACAGCACGCCGGTGGCGTCGACGCGGGGCGCCGGGGTGGGCTCGCCCACCCGATGCAGGGCGGCGGCGGCGATTGCCGCCCAGGTCCGGCCGGCGTCGCTGCCCGCTGGGAGCGCGGGGATCCCGGGAGCCGCCGCCCGCATTGCGCTCGCGCTTTGCGCGAGCTCGGCGCCGAGCGGCAGCGGCTCCCCGGTCGCGAGCCCGAAGGCGCGGTTCTTCTGATCGAGGTAGTGCCCGGGTGCCTCGGCATCGATGCTCATGCTCGGGACCGGCATCCGGGTTCCCGGAGTGGCCTCGCCGCTCGCCTCCGAGGGCAAGAAGCGGAAGTCCGCATCCCCCGCGAGCCGGGCGGCATCATCCCCGTCGATTGCCGCGCGCACCGCCTCGGCGGGCCACTCGACCTCGAGAATCGGTGCCTCCTGATGAGCGAGCTGCACGACGTACCGCTCCGACTCTGGGAACGAGGCCGCAAGTGCCGTCACCCCGGCCTGCCACGCGATCTCCGCGTCAGCCGCGGTGTCGAAACCCGGGACCTCTAGGCGCACCATCGCCATGTCGCCACCAGCGCTGAGTCCCACTGTTGCATTCTCGATTCCAGCCAGCCGCAGGCTCCGTAAGCTCGCCTCGGCAGGATTCGATTGCTCCGTGGGACGAATCTCGAAATACTCGCCGGGCATTCTGAGCTGTCCCACGAAGATCACGAATACCAACGTCGCCGCGCCGAAGAACGCGACAGCGGCGCCTATGACACGCGCTGACAGGCGTGATCTCTTTCCAGGACCGGGGCTAGGAAGCGTCCCGTGTGCGATTCTCGGCATGCAGCTACCTCCGCAGGCGTGCCAGTGACCACAATCCTTCCGCCGCGGTCGCCGCCCTCGGGACCCAGATCGATGATGTGGTCAGCGCTTTTGATCACGTCAATATTATGCTCTATCACAAGCACCGTGTTCCCTCCGGCGACAAGCCGCTGCAAGACGGCGAGTAGCTGACGGACGTCGTCGAAGTGCAGCCCCGTCGTGGGCTCGTCGAGGATGTAGAAGGTGCGGCCGGTGCTGCGGCGTTGCAGCTCACTGGCGAGCTTGACCCTCTGGGCCTCACCACCCGAGAGCGTCGTGGCCGGCTGGCCCAGTCGCAGGTACCCAAGCCCGACATCGAAAAGCGTCGAAAGCTTCTTTTTTACCGGCGGGATGTTCTCGAAGAAGTGCGCTGCCTCCTCGACGGTCATGTCCAGGATGTTGGAGACGTTCTTGCCTCGGTAGGTCACCTGCAGCGTCTCTCGGTTGTATCGGGCGCCCTTGCACACCTCGCACTGGACATGGACATCGGGCAGGAAGTGCATCTCTATCTTGATCTGCCCATCGCCCTTGCACGCCTCGCAGCGACCACCGTGCACGTTGAAGGAGAAGCGCCCGGGCGCATATCCCCTGGCACGCGACTCGGGCGTGCTGGCCAGAAGCGAACGGATATCGTCCCAGACCCCGGTGTACGTCGCCGGGTTCGACCTTGGCGTGCGCCCAATCGGCGACTGGTCGATGTTGATGATCTTGTCGATCAGGTCGACGCCTTCGAGCCTGCGATACCCGCCCGTGCGCTTGCGTGCCCGCGACACCTTGTTCGAGAGCGCCGGTGCCAACGTGTCCGAGACAAGCGAGCTCTTGCCGCTGCCGCTGACCCCGGTGACGAGCGTCAGCGAGCCCAGGGGGATTGCAACATCGATGTCCTTGAGGTTGTTCGCCGTAGCGCCGAGAAGCCTGATCTCGCCCCGCTCGGCAAGTGAACGCTGCTCGAAGGCGGGGATGACCTTGTGCCCGTTGAGGTAGCTCGCGGTCAGCGAATCCGTACATGCGAGGATCTCCTCGGGGGTGCCGACGCACACTATCTGGCCGCCATGCTCGCCAGCGCCCGGTCCCATGTCGATTACGAAATCCGCTGCGCGGATCGTCTCCTCGTCGTGCTCGACGACGATCACAGTGTTGCCCAGATCCCGCAGACGCTCCATTGTGGCTATCAACCGAGCGTTGTCTCGCTGGTGCAGCCCGATCGAGGGCTCGTCCAGGATGTAGAGCACTCCCACCAGGCCCGAACCGATCTGGGTCGCCAGGCGGATGCGCTGGGCCTCACCGCCGGAAAGCGTCGCGGTCGCCCGCTCCAGCGTGAGGTAGTCGAGGCCGACATCCACAAGGAAGCGCAGCCGCTCGACGATCTCCTTGATGACCCTCTCGGCGATTTGAGCCTCCCTCTCTAAAAGTTCGACGTTCTCGAAGAAGGCGAGTGACTCCTTCGCGCTCATCTTGGTGACCTCGAAGATGTTCTTCTCGTGGAACGTCACCGCCAGAATCGCGGGTTTCAGGCGCGCGCCCCCGCAAGACTTGCAGGGGATGACCGCCATGTACTCTTCGAGCTTGAGTTTGACCGCCTCGGACTCCGTCTCCGCATGCCTACGCATCACGTGGGCCAGCGCGCCCTCGAAGCGCGAGTGCCAGTGGGTCTCTCGGCCATCGCGCGTCACGTAATCGACGCGGATGCGGGTCGACCCCAGTCCCTCCAGGAACACGGTCCGGGCCTTCTTGGGCAGGTCGTCCCAGGGGACATCTATGCCAACGCCGAGGCTCTGAGCGACTGCCGCCACAAGCTGCGGGAAGTAGTTCATCCCTCCCGAGAAGGGCTTGATCGCCCCCTGCGCCAGTGACAGGGAGCCGTCCGGCACCACGAGGCCGGGATCCGCCTCCAGTCGCGATCCGAGACCCGCGCAGTCGGGGCAGGCGCCGTACGGGTTGTTGAATGAGAAGTCCCGCGGCGCCAGCTCGTCGAGGGAGACGCCGTGCTCGGGGCATGCGAGTGCCTGGGAGAACATCAGCTCCTCGCCATCGACCACATCGACCACCACGATTCCCCCCGAAAGGCGCAGTGCGGTCTCCACACTGTCCGCGACCCGGGAGCGCGCGGTCTCCTTCATGGTGATGCGGTCGATCACCACATCGATGTCGTGCTTGAACTTCTTATCCAGCACGATGTCCTCGTCGAGGGTGCGGCTCTCCTTGTCCACGCGCACCCGCGTGAACCCCTCGCGCTTCAGATCCTCGAGCAGCTTGCTGTGCTCGCCCTTGCGGCTACGCACCACCGGCGAGAGCACCGAGAAGCGAGTCCCTTCGGCGAGGCGCATTACAGCATCGACAATCTGGTCGCTGGTCTGCCGCTCGATCCGCATCCCACACTGCGGGCAGTGCGGAATCCCGACGCGCGCGAAGAGTAGGCGGAGGTAGTCGTATATCTCGGTCACAGTGCCGACGGTCGAGCGAGGGTTGCGGCTTGTGGTCTTCTGGTCGATCGAGACTGCAGGCGAAAGCCCTTCAATGTGATCGACGTCCGGCTTGTCCATCTGGCCGAGGAACTGCCGCGCGTACGCCGAAAGGGATTCCACGTATCGCCGCTGTCCTTCGGCGTAGATCGTGTCGAACGCCAGCGAGGACTTCCCAGAGCCCGAGAGCCCGGTGATCACGACGAGTCGATCGCGCGGGATGTCGACATCGATGTTCTTCAGGTTGTGCTCGCGGGCACCGCGGATCGAGATTGAATCGGGTGACATTTAGTGAGAACAGCTCCTAACGAGAGTCGGAATTTGACCAACATATCATTTTACTACCGCAACCCGCCGAACGCACGCACGTCGTAGTGATAGACTGGATTGCTAGGTTTCGAGGAAAGGAGCCGAAGTGGCGGACAGGATCTATACTCGCGTAGGTGACAGCGGAGAGACCTCTCTCGTAGGCGGCCGAAAGGCGTCGAAATCCGGCTGCCTGATCCAAGCGTTGGGGGATCTAGACGAAGCGAGCTGCGCCCTTGGCTTGGCGCGAATGGCTCTCGATTCTGACCGGCAGACGGACGCAGCCATCGACGGCGTCCTCCACTCCGTCCAGAACCGCCTCCTGGACTGCTGCGCGATGCTGGCCGCACCTCCCGACGCCGTCGGCAGAGGCGCATTCGTGTCGCAGGCTGACGTCTCCGAACTCGAGCGCTTCATCGATGAACGGGCCTGCGTGATAGCGGGAACATCGACCTTCGTGCTACCCGGAGGCAGCGAACGTTCCGCCCGACTCCATCTGGCACGCGCCGTTGTGCGCCGCGCCGAACGCAGTGTCGTACAGTGTGCCACCGAGGAACCTGTCGACCCGGTATTGCTCGCTTACATCAACAGACTCTCCGATGTGCTATTCGTAATGGCGCGGTGCATGACCGACACCACTTCTGCGACCGACCGCCGCTGGACCCCCGATGGCTGATGGTGGATAGCCTTTCATCGGCGTCTTTCAACCGCTGTGTTATCGATTCGCCTCTTTCTTCCGATAGTGTTAGTGAACCGTTCACACGGTCCGCCAACCCGCTATACTGTTTCTGCTAACAGAACTTGGGGGCGCTGAAGTGGACTCCATACAAAAGTACGATGCCTTGCTCGATCGCCTCGGCGAGTACAAGAGTGTCCTTGTAGCCTTCTCCGGCGGCATAGACTCAACCTTGCTGGCAGTCGCGGCACACGTAGTGCATGGGCATCGGTGTCTTGCGGTCTTGGCCAGCAGCGATACCTACCCGGCGCGCGAGGTCGAGTACGCAACACAGCTTGCGGCCGAACTCGGATTGCGCCTCCACGTCGTGGAAACCAGTGAGCTGGCCGACCCGCGCTTCCGCAGGAACGACACGGACCGTTGCTTCTACTGCAAGTCCGAGCTGTTCAGTCTGCTAAGAACCGTCGCCGACCATCGGGGACTCGAAAGTGTACTCGATGGCTCGAATATCGATGATCGCTCGGACTTTCGCCCGGGAACCCGCGCGGCTATCGAGTACGGCATACAAAGCCCCATGGCAGATGTGGGACTGACGAAGGCGGAGATCCGACAGATTGCTGGAGAGCTGGGTCTGCCCAACTGGGACAAGCCTAGCATGGCCTGCCTCGCCTCACGTTTCCCGTACGGCGAGAGCATCTCCGAAGACAAGCTTCAACGCGTCGCCCAAGCCGAGGATTCCCTGCGCGATCTTGGTTTCCGGCAGTTCCGGGTGCGGATCCACGGTGACATCGCCAGGGTCGAGATCGACCCTCCAGAGATGGACAGGGCCTGGGAACTTCGCTCGGAGATTTCGACCCGCGTCAAGGCAGCGGGTTTTGCTTTCGCCGCAGCCGACCTCGAGGGCTACCGCAGCGGCAGTCTGAACGAAACCCTCGACGCCGAGCAGCTCGCGACCGGTCGAATAGAAAGGCCCCCCTCCCTTTCGGGGAGAGAGGCCTAAAGTTCTTGTGGAGCCGAAGTCCCGTTGCCCGCTCTACAGGAGCGGCAGGTACTCCTCCATCTCCCACGGCGTGACTCTGCTGCGGTAGGAGTCCCACTCGATCTTCTTGTTGCGCACGTACCAGCTGAACAGCGGGCCTCCGAGCGTCTCTCTCAGCAGTTCGTTAC
>JAMDCK010000056.1 GCA_023488435.1 Actinomycetota bacterium | reverse complement strand
GGGCGGTCTCGGTTCCACCTGCCGATGTGCTCGCTGCGATTGGGCGGGCACTCTCCGGTGTGGCCGGGCCCGTGTCCGACAACGTCATCCTCGGCATTCGGCTGCCCCGGGCGGTGCTGGCGGCGCTCGTCGGGGCCAGCCTCGCGACTGCGGGCGTGATCTACCAGGCCCTCTTCAGGAATCCGCTCGCCGACCCGTTCATCCTGGGCGTCTCAAGCGGCGCGGGCTTGGGCGCGATGGCGGTCATCGTGGGGACCGCTGGCGTGACCGGGCTGCGGTACTTCGGCGTTCCTGCGGGAGCGTTCATCGGCGCGCTGCTGACGGTCGTGCTGGTCGTGCGGCTTGCGTCGATGCGGGGGCGCCTCGAAGTGACCTCGCTGCTGCTGGCTGGCATCGCGATCTCATACACGCTTTCGGCGGTCACCTCGTTCATGATGGTGTTCGCCAAGGAGTCGATGGCGACGATCGTGTTCTGGATGATGGGCGGGCTCTCCGGCGCATCGTGGCAGTACGTGGCCACGCTCGCGGCGATGCTCGCGGTGGGGCTCGTGCTCCCGCTCTCGCGCACGCGGGCGATGAACGTCATGCTGCTCGGCGACGCGCGTGCCACCCAGCTCGGCGTGGATGTCGAGCGCTTCAAGCTGATGATGCTCGCGGCGGCTTCGCTGCTGACCGCAGGCGCGGTGGCGGTCTCGGGGCTGATCGGCTTCGTGGGGCTGATGACGCCGCACGCCGTGCGCCTCGTGGTCGGCCCGGATCACCGGGTGCTCGTGCCAGCCTCGGTGCTGGCGGGCGCGGTCGTGATGGTCGTTGCCGACCTGCTCGCGCGAGTCGTGCTTGCGCCCGTCGAGATCCCCGTGGGCGTGGTGACCGCGATCGCTGGCGGGCCGTTCTTCGTGTGGCTGCTCGTGCGCGGGATGCGTGCGCGATGAGCGCCCCCGCCCCCGTGATCGCCTTCGACGCCGCCACGCTCGGTTACAGCCGCCGAGCGATCCTCGACGCCGTGTCGCTGCAAGTCGCGCCGGGCGAGCTCGTGGGGCTCGTCGGCCCCAACGGCGCGGGCAAGTCAACGCTGCTCAAGGCGCTCTTCGGCGAGTCCGATCTGCTAGCAGGCGACGTTCGCGTCGCAGGCGCGAGCATCAGGCGGATGCCCTACCGTGACCGCGCGCGACTCATCGGCGTGCTCCCGCAGACACCACCGGCGACCTTCGCCTTCACCGCCGAGGAGTTCGTCGCGCTCGGGCGCCACCCGCACCTGGGCGCGATGCAGCAGCAGAGTGCGGCCGACTCGGCGCTCGTCGCGCGCTTCATGCAGCTCACCGACACCGCGCACCTCGCGCGCCAGTCGGTCGACACGCTTTCCGGCGGCGACCTCCAGCGCCTCACGCTGGCGCAAGCGCTCGTGCAGGAGCCCTCGGTCCTGCTGCTCGACGAGCCCGTCAGCCAGCTCGACCTCAACCACAGCCTGCAAGTCCTCGACCTCGTGCGCGAACTCGCCGACGGCGGGATGGCGGTGCTCGGCGTCTTCCACGACCTCGACCTCGCCGCGCGCTACGCAGACAGGATCGCGGTCATCCACGGCCGCGGCATCCACCGAGTCGGCCCGCCGAAGGACGTCGTCACCGCCGAGGTCGTCCGCGAGGTCTTCGCGGTGCGCGCGGTCATCGTGCCCGACGCGATCACGGGCTCGCCCTCGGTGGTGCCGGTGATGCGCGAGGAGTCGCTGGTCGCCTCGGCGGGGCGCAGCGTGCTCGTGATCGGCGGCTCGGGTGCGGCGGCCCCGCTCATGCGACAGTTCGCGCTTAGCGGCTGGAGCGTGAGGGCCGGGGCGCTCAACCAGGGCGACTTCGACCAGGCGGTCGCGGCCGCGCTGGGCATCGAGTACGCGCTCATCGACCCGTTCGCAGACATCAGCGCCGATGTCGAGGCCCAAGTGCTCGAGCTTGCCCGCCGAAGTGACGTGGTACTGATCGCCGAAGCGCCCTTTGGCAGCGGCAACCTGGGCAACCTACGCGCGGCGCTGCAGGCGGGAAGGCCGATCGTGTTCGTGAACGGGTTCGATGAGGGTCGCGATTACTGCGGCGGGGCTGCTTCGGCGATCGCGACGCAGGCTCTGCGCTCAGGCGCGAGGAGCGCCGCCTTCACCGAGGCTCTCGCTGTCGCCACCGAGGCCGCTGTCGGCCCCTAGCGCGACGAGCGCGTCGATCCTCCCGGCGCATAGGCTCTCGAAGCCGCACCCGGCGCACGCGGACGCGCGCCACTGCGGTAGCACGCCGACCAGCCGCTCGCGTATCGCGGCGAACTCCAGCTTCGCGCCGACTTCCAGCCCGAGAAGCTCGCGCGCGAGCGCGTCGATGCGGCGGATCTCGGCCTCGCCTCCGGACTCGCTTACGCACACGCCCTCGTGTAGCGAGGGGCAGCTTTCGCAGACGTCATCGGCGCCTTCGGTAAGCGTGAACCGCGCGGTCTCGAGGCGCTCCATGACCCGCCACAGGTTGGCTACGAACTCCTCGGAGTAGCCCTCGCCCTGGTAGAAGTGCAGGCACACGACGTGGTGGCCCCGCAGGCGCACGGCGTCCACGGCTTCAGCGCTCACCGAACGCGAGGACCAGCCCGGCGTTCTGCGACGCGACCTTGACGGTCGCCGGGTGGTCTTCTCGGCGGAGCATGTCGGTCAGGCAGTCGCGCACCAGCTCGGCATCGTTGTTCTGCTGCGAGAGGTGCATCCCGACGATCGTCTCCAGGCGGCCCGAGAGCAGCCGCTCGATCGATCGACACGCCGAGTGGTTCGACAGGTGCCCGACGCTGGAGAGGATCCGCTGTTTGAGGAACCACGGGTACGGCCCGTTTCGCAGCATGTCCTCGTCGTGGTTGCATTCGAGCGCGAGCACGTCGCACGCGGTAAGCGCCTCGTGTGCGTCGCACGTCAGCACGCCGGTGTCGGTGGCGATCCCGAACGCGGTCCCGCACGCGCCCTCGATGCGGTACCCCACCGGCTCGACCGCGTCATGCGAGAGCGCGAACGCGTGGATCCGCATGGAAGCCACCGAGAACGTGTCGCCCGCCTTCACCCGCCGAGGGTCGGCCACGCATGCATCGATCCCGGCCGCCGCGACGGTCCCTGCGGTCGCGTACACCGGCACCTTCAGGCGCCCGGCGAGGACCCGGATCCCGCTCGCGTGGTCGGCGTGCTCATGGGTGACGAGCACCGCCCGCACCTTCTCGGCAGACATGCCTGCAAGCGCAAGCCTGCGCAGCGTCTCGCGCGCGGAGAAACCCGCGTCCACGAGCACGACCGCGCCGTCGCTTTCGATCGCTGTTGCGTTGCCCGATGAACCCGAGCCGAGGAATGCCACGCGCATGACAGCTATCGAACCACGGATGGCGTGGCAGCACAAGCCCCGTCCGCACAACAACCGCCGAGGAAGCAGTGGGGATTGGGGTATAGTGTGTGCAGGTTGTTTCGACGTGGGATCGTGCGCCTGACGCCAGGGGCGTGGCCGGGATACTAGCGAGGGGCTCCATGATGGATGTTTCAACGCCGAGAAGACCGATTGCGAACCGCTCGCGACGGGTGCTGGCGCTTCTTGTGGCGGCGGTGCTCGTCTTGCAGGCGCCCGTGCTAGCCGCGCCTCCATACCTGCCGCTGAATACCACGGTGCGCGTGAGCGTGGATAGCGCTGGAGTGGAAGCGGTCAGCGGGTCGAGCGATACGCCCGTCATCTCCGCAGATGGCCGCTACATCGCTTTCGCCTCGTGGGCTCAAAACCTCGTGCCGGGCGACACCAACACAGTGCGGGACGTCTTCGTGCGCGACCTTGCAAGCGGCGAGACCACGCGCGCGAGCGTGGGAGTCGGGGGAGTGCAAGCAATCGGCGGGGACAGCAGAAGGCCTACCATCTCCGCTGATGGCCGCTACGTTGCCTTCGAGTCGGGTTCCACCAACCTCGTGCCGGGCGACGCTAACGGAACGGAGGACATCTTTGTGCGCGACCTTGTGAGCGGTGAGACCACGCGCGTGAGCTTGGGAGTCGCGGGAGCACAAGGTGACGGATGGAGCCACGACCCCGCCATCTCCGCTGATGGTCGCTATGTCGCGTTCGAGTCATGGGCTACCAACCTCGTGCCGGGCGACACCAACATAGCGGGAGACATCTTCGTGCGCGATCTTGTAAGCGGCGAGACCACCCGCGTGAGCGTGGGAGCCGCAGGAGCGCAAGGTGATTGGTGGAGCCACGACCCCGCCATCTCCGCTGATGGTCGCTATGTCGCGTTCGAGTCACAGGCCACCAACCTCGTGCCGGGCGACACCAACGGAGGAGCGGACATCTTCGTGCGTGACCTTGTAAGCGGTGAGACGACGCGCGTGAGTGTCGGAGTTGCGGGAGATCTAGCGGGAGAAGTCGAACTGAACTGGTCCGCCGCCATCTCCGCTGACGGTCGCTACGTCGCTTGGGCTTCAGCTGCTACCAACCTCGTGGATGGCGACACCAACGCGATCGATGATATCTTCGTGCGTGATCTTGTTAGCGGCGTGACGACCCGTGTAAGCGTTGGGGCCGCAGGAGCACAAGGTGACGGATGGAGCGCCGACGCCGCCATCTCCGCAGACGGCCGCTACGTCGCCTTCAGTTCGATTGCCACCAACCTCGTGGATGGCGACAACAACGCATTGGAGGACGTCTTCGTGCGCAGGATCAAAGCGCAGCCACCTTCCATCGCCATCGAAGGCACCAACCGCTTCGACACGGCCGTCTCGGCTTCCAAGGAAGCCTTCCCGGATGGCCTTGATCCTACCGGAGCCCGCACGGTGGTCATCGCCACTGGTCGCAACTGGCCGGATGCCCTTGGAGGCACCTCGCTTGCGGGGGCCCTCGATGGACCGGTGCTGCTTGTGGACACCAAGTCCGTTCCCGCTGCAGTCACTGCGGAGATCACCCGCCTGGGGGCGGACAAAGCCATCATCATCGGTGGTACGGGGGCTGTAGACCCAGCGGTCGAGACGGCGCTGAAGAATCAGCTCGATGCGGCGGACGTGACAAGGATCGCAGGGGCGGACCGCTACGTGACCGCTGATCTTGTGGCAGCCGAGGTCAGAAAGACCATGGGCACCGCTTGGGATGGGACCGCCTTCGTAGCTACGGGAGGCAACTTCCCCGATGCTCTGGTCGCAGCTCCTCTTGCAGCAGCGCAAGGATGGCCTCTTTACCTTGCGCATCCCACAACCGGACTTTCTGCTGCGACAGTGACCGCCATGCAGGGCGTCACCGATGCCATCATCCTAGGTGGCACGGGTGCTGTATCGCAGGCAACGGAGGACGGTCTTGTGACCCGCCTCTACAGAGATGGCGTGCTGCGTCTACAGGGAGCGAACCGCTACGCTACCGCTGTAGCCGTCGCCACGCATGCAGTCTCGCTGGGACACACCTGGGACCTGGTGGGCATCACCACTGGCGAGAACTTCCCCGATGCGCTCGCAGTAGGAGTCTTGCAGGGCAAGAACAACAGCGTGATGCTGCTTACCACACCTACCACCCTGCACCCAGCACCTGTAGCAGCACTCACGACCAACGCCGTTGCGATCGAGACCGTCACCTTCTTCGGAGGGACAGGCGCGGTAAGCCAGGCGGTGCGCAACAGCGTGCTACAGATAACAGCGAACTGAGACGACCCTTCGGCGACAAGGAGAACGGATGATGAAAGTCACGTTGTATGGCCTGACGACGTGCCCGTACTGTCGGATGACCAAGAAGATGCTCGATGAGGGCGGTATCGAGTACGAACTCCATGAGGTCGACCTTCTCGAGGGCGAGGAGAAGGCCAAGATGGTCGAGGAGGTCCGCAGCATCTCCGGCGGCACGTCGTTCCCAGTCGTCATCATCGGCGAGGACGTGATCGTCGGGTTCGACAAGCGCGGCATCAAGGAGAAGCTGGGCTTGTGAGCGCAGCAGGCAGACCCAAGCGGCGCATGTTCGGGCCGGACACGACCATCGAGGACCTCAAGGAGTACATGGAGCCCTTCGCCGAGCGTCTCGGCTATAAGTTCAACACCGAGACCGAGTTCGTCGACGAGGTGCTGCGAAGCGAGCTCGATGTGCTCGAACGTGACGGCGACATCTACTGCCCCTGCCGAATCCGGACTGACGACCCCAAGGAAGACCTCAAGATCGTCTGCCCGTGCATCCCGTTCTTCCGCGATGAGTTCGCGGCGATCCGCAAGTGCTGGTGCGGCCTGTTCATCCTCTCGGATGTCGAGGACGGCGCCGAACTCATAGGCGTGGTCGAGAAGACCGAAGGGCCCGTCGATGTGCCGGTCTTCCGCGTCCAGGACCTGCCCGCGGGCCAGATCCGCCACGTGAAGGTCGGGAAGCGCTCGATCGCGGTGTCCAACGTCGACGGGGAGTTCTTCGCGCTATCCAACGTGTGCCGACACGCTTTCGCGCCACTCGCCGAAGGATTCATCGACGGCCACCACGTCATGTGCCCGTGGCACGGATGGCGCTACGACGTGCGAACAGGCACGACTGACCACCCCGACGCAGACGTCAAGACCTACGAGACCTCCGTCCGAGACGGCATCGTCTACGTTCGCTGGTAGCGGGTGAGTGCGAGACGCCGCAGCGCACTCGCACTTCGCGCATTGCGACCTTACGCGTCGGTGGGTTCGGCTGGTTTGGTGCGTACGGGGTCTTTGAAGAGCTCTGCGATCCCGCCGATCGAGCCCATCACGCCGCTGACCTCCATGGGGAGGAAGACCTTGTTCGCGGGTCCGTCGGCGATGGCCTTGAGGGCATCGAGGTAGCGCACGGCGATGAGGTCGTTCGTGGGATCCCCGTCGTGGATGGCGCCGAACACCCCGCGGATAGCGGCGGCCTCACCCTCGGCGAGTGCGATCTTCTGGAACTTCTCGGCGTCGGCGACTTCTTTGATCGCCTGCGCCTCACCCTCGGCTTCGAGGATCTTGGATTGCTTGAAGCCCTCAGCGCGGGTGATCGCGGCCTGCTTGTCGCCGTCGGCTTCGAGGATCAGTGCGCGGCGGGTGCGCTCAGCCTTCATCTGGCGGTGCATCGCCTCGGTCACGTCGGCGGGCGGTTCGATGCGCTGGAGCTCGACTCGGACCACGCGCACACCCCACTTGTCGGTAGCGTCGTCGAGGATCTGGCGCAGTGCGGCGTTGATCTTCTCTCGGCTGGTAAGCGACTCGTCGAGCTGCATCTCGCCGATCACGTTACGCAGGTTGGTCTGCGCGAGCTTGGTCGCGGCGATGTAGAAGTTGGCGACGTTGTACATGAGTTTGACCGGGTCGGTGGCCTCGTAGTAGACGACCGCATCGACCGTGACCACAACGTTGTCCTTGGTGATGACCTCCTGGGGCGGGACTTCGACCACATTCTCCCGCATGTCGACCTTGGTCAGCTTGTCGACGAAAGGAAGGATGATGTTGAGTCCGGCTTCCAGCGTGCGCTGATACCGGCCGAATCGCTCAAGGATACCTTTTTCGTACGGGCGAACGATCTTTATCGCATTGGCGATGTAGATGACCAACACGACGGCTATCGGGATGAAGAGCAGGCCTAGAGTCAACTCAAGATTCGGGGCGGCTATCATGATAGCTCCATTCTCGTCTTACTACCGACGGTTGCTTCAGTCTTCCGATCCAGCTCGAACAACAAGGTGTGTGCCGCCGACGCTCTCGACGACGATCTGTGTTCCGACAGGCACGGGTTTGCCGTCGGCGTTCTCGGCACGCCAGACTTCTCGATCGACGCGCACTTTGCCCGATGTCGAGAGCGGCTCGATCGCTTCGATCACGACTCCGGTCATTCCGAGGAGTCGGTCAACACCGGTCTTGATGGGCTGCTTCTTCGTGATCTTGCCTGCGAAGCCCCGGAGCGCCACGAAAGCGGCGGCTGATACCGCGACGAACGCCACCCACTGCCAGGCAAGGGCCACGCCGAGAAGCGCCAACACGGCGGCGACTGCCGCACCCAACCCGAGGGGCAGCATGAAGAAGCCGGCGGTGAATATCTCGCCAGCCATCAGTACCACCGCTAGAACGGCCCATATCCAGAACCAAAGCTCCAAGGTACTCCTCCCGTCTGCGCCTAGGCGCCCGGATGCTTGCTATGATGATACCCGAAATCCTTCTGGGTGACTCGTGGGGCATAGCCGATCTCAAACGGTACTGCTGATTGCGATTACTTGCTGTGCAGACCAACATTTCGATTGACCTTCCGGCCTCCGCTCGCTACCATATATAGCACTTCATATTCTTGGAACAACAACATCTTGCGCTCACGAGGGAGACCATCTTGGACCAGACAATCGGACTCATTCCCGCTGGTGTCATCAAGCGAACCGGCGAACGCGTGCCTTTCGACGCCGACAAGATCCGGACTGCGATCGTGCTGGCTGGCAAGGCGACCGGTGAGTTCGACGAGTCCGAGGGCGACCTTCTGACCCACCAGGCGCTCAAGGTCCTCAGGCACCGCTTCGGCAAGACCGAGCCCGACATCGAGCAGATCCAGGACGTCGTCGAGCAGACCCTCATCAGCGCGAACCACTTCGCCACGGCCCGTGCCTACATCGTCTACCGTGAGAAGCGCGCCCGCTTCCGAGAAGACCGCAAGACCGTCGTCGAGGTGGCGACCAGCGTCAACGAGTACCTCGATCGCGCCGACTGGCGCGTCAACGCGAATGCGAACCAGGGCTACTCGCTGGGCGGGCTGATCCTGAACGTCTCTGGCAAGGTGATCGCGAACTACTGGCTCAGCCACGTTTACACCCCGGAGGTCGGGCGCGCCCATCGCGAGGCCGACATCCACATCCACGACCTCGACATGCTCGCCGGCTACTGCGCGGGATGGTCCCTGCGTATGCTGCTCGCCGAAGGCTTCAACGGCGTGCCGGGCAAAGTCGAGGCCGCACCGCCCAAGCACCTTTCCAGCGCCTTCGGCCAGATCGTCAACTTCCTCGGCACGCTGCAAAACGAGTGGGCCGGCGCGCAGGCGTTCTCGTCGTTCGACACCTACCTCGCACCTTTCATCCGCCTCGATGACCTCTCGTACGAGAAGGTGCGTCAGGCGATGCAGGAATTCGTGTACAACCTCAACGTCCCGTCGCGGTGGGGGACGCAGACTCCGTTCACCAACCTGACCTTCGACTGGACCTGCCCCGAGGACCTCAAGGACGAGTACCCGGTCATCGGTGGGAAAGCCTGCGACTTCACCTACGGTGAGCTACAGCGCGAGATGGACATGATCAACCGCGCCTACATCGAGGTCATGACCACCGGCGACGCCAAGGGCCGGGTCTTCACCTTCCCGATCCCGACCTACAACATCACGCCGGAGTTCCCGTGGGAGAGCGAGAACACGGAGCTGCTCTTCGAGATGACGGCGAAGTACGGGCTGCCGTACTTCCAGAACTTCGTGAACTCCGAGCTCTCGCCCAACATGGTCCGCTCGATGTGCTGCCGCCTCCAGCTCGACCTGACCGAGCTGCTCAAGCGCGGCAACGGGCTTTTCGGAAGTGCCGAGCAGACCGGGTCGCTGGGCGTCGTGACCATCAACTGCGCACGCCTGGGGCACCTGCACGCTGGCGACGAAGCCGCGCTGCTCGCCGCGCTCGACAAGCAGCTCGAGCATGCGCGGACCTCACTCGAGCTCAAGCGCAAGACCATCCAGCACCACATCGACAACGGGCTGTTCCCGTACACCAAGCGCTACCTCGGCACGCTGAGGAACCACTTCTCGACGGTCGGAGTGAACGGCATCAACGAGATGATCCGCAACTTCACCACCGACGCCGAGGACATCACCACTCCCTTCGGCGAGCAGTTCGCCATGCGCTTCCTCGACCACGTGCGCGGGCGCATCGTCGAGTTCCAGGAGCAGACCGGGCACCTGTACAACCTTGAGGCGACACCCGCCGAAGGCACCACCTACCGCTTCGCGCGGGAGGACCAGAAGCGGTACGGCAGCGCCATCCTCCAGGCCGGGACGCCGGAGACCCCGTACTACACCAACTCCAGCCAGCTACCGGCCGGATTCACCGAGGACCCCTTCGAGGCGCTTTCCCGCCAGGAGCCGCTGCAGCGCAAGTACACCGGCGGCACCGTGCTGCACTTGTATCTGGGTGAGCGCGTGAGCTCGGTCGATGCGTGCAAGACGCTTGTGCGCCGCTCGCTCGAAGGCTTCGGGCTGCCCTACATCACCATCTCGCCGACGTTCTCGATCTGCCCGGTGCACGGATACCTCCAAGGTGAGCACGAGCTCTGCCCCAAGTGCCCGAGCGAGTCGGCCCAGACGTGCGAGGTCTGGACCCGCGTGATGGGGTATCACCGCCCCGTGAGCTCTTTCAACAAGGGCAAGCAAGGCGAATACGCCGAGCGGACCTGTTTCAGCGAGCCGGTATGCGAGCAGCAGATCTGCGCATAGGGGGCTTCGCGCCCTTCTCGACGATCGACCAGCCGGGAAAGCTGGTGGCCACGGTATTCACCCGAGGTTGCCCCTGGCGCTGCGGCTACTGCCACAACTCGCACCTGATCGCGATCGACGGCAGCGAGGAAACCGACTTCACGTGGGATCAGATCGCGGAACATCTTCGTCGCCGAAAGGGCCTGCTCGACGCTGTCGTCTTCTCGGGAGGGGAGCCGACGGTCCAGTCCGCACTATGGGCTGCGATGACCGAGGTACTCGACATGGGTTTCTCGGTGGGCATGCATACGAACGGGGCGTACCCGAGGCGCATCAACGCGCTGCTGCCCTACCTGTCGTGGGTGGGACTCGACATCAAGGCGCCCTTCGACGAGTACGACCAGGTCACGGGCGTCGAGGGCTCTGGAGATTCCGCCCGCCAGAGCCTCGCGCTGCTGGCAGACTCCGACATCGACTTCGAGGTACGCACCACAGTCGACCTGCGGTCCTTCGATGCAGAGGTGCTTATGCGACTCGCTCCACACATCGAGCAGGCGGCGCCGCAGAGGTGGGCGATTCAGCGGCGGAGGGTGGACGGAGCCGAGGTGCAAACCGCTCCTCTGACTCTGCTGGATGAATCGGCGCTGCGCGGGCTTCTCGGCGGGTTCGATGTCGAGGTCGTTTTGCGATAGCCCGACACCTGACGATGCTTGCATGAAATCAAGGTCCGAGTGAATAACTGGTTGTGCAACGAGGGCCCCGTCTGATATTCTGCATCAGCTCTGATATCTGCATGACCGGGGCACAGCGGATGGCCTCTCCGTTCCTCGCATGTTCGTATCAGGGAATTGCAAATGGAGCAATGGAGGTACATATGAAATTGGGCAGAAGAAAGACTTCGCTGTCTCTGCTGGGTGTCGCTCTGCTTGTTGCCATGGTGGCAACCGCGGGCTGCGCAGCTCCGCAAGAGACCACAGAAGAAGTACCGATGACAACTGTCAAGATCGGCATTGGAGTTCCTTTGACCCAGGGTGCAGTGTCCTTGGGAGAGGGAATCGAGCGCGGTGCACAGCTGGCGATTGAGGATTTCAACGCTTCCCCCGAGGCTGAGGAGCTTGGAATCAGGGTCGAGCCTTTCGTGGTCGACGATCAGGGTCTCCCTCAGGTGGGAGTCAACGTCGCTAATCAGCTCGCCAGTGATCCCACGGTAGTCGGTGTTGTCGGTCACCTGAACTCAGGTGTATCGATCGCTACATCTCCGATTTACGGGCGTGCAGGGATCGTGCAGATCACCCCGTCATCCACTAACCCCGCACTCACGCTGGATCAGGAGTACGGTAACGTGTTCCGCGTATGTGCCACAGACCCGGTTCAGGGAGCATTCGCAGCAGAGGCCGCTCTTGGCCCGCTTGGCTTCCAGACCGCCTTCGTGGTTGATGACTCCACCCCTTACGGCGTCGGCCTAGCCGATGAATTCGTCAGGAATTTCGAGGCTGGCGGCGGCACCGTACTCGGTAGGCAGAAGACCAGCGACAGGGACACGGACTTCAGCGCATTGGTCACTCGCATTCGTGCAGAGAACCCTGATGTCATCTACTACGGTGGCATTTATGTCGCCGGTGCACTTTTCGCACGCCAAGCCGATGAGGCAGGTTTCGAGGGTGGATTCTTCGCAGGTGACGGAATCTTCAGCCCGGACTACATCGCTTTGGCGGGAGCCAGCGCAGAGGGCGACTTGGCGACGAAGGTGGGACTTCCTCTTGAGGAGCAGCCCCGCGGCCTTGAATTCCAGGAGAGGTTCGCTACTGAGTTCCCAGACGAAGAAGTCCAGGCATTCGACACCTACGCCTATGACGCAGCCTACGTGATCCTGGCGGCGATCAGGACCGTTGCTGCCGACCTGGGAGCAGACCAGTTGACAACCGAGGCCGGCAGAGCTGCAATCATCGAAGCTGTTGCCGCGACCGACCTTGAGGGCATCACAGGCCCGATCGGTTTCGACGAGAATGGTGATACGACCAACAAGGCGATCACTCTGTTCGTTGTCCGGGACGGCGAATGGGTCGCCCACGAGTAATGGTGGGTGCATAATCTCACCGGTTAGAGTTTTTGGAACCCGGCCAGACGCTCATGCTCTGGCCGGGTTCTGGTGGGAACTCGATTGGTAATTCGATAACATACAATCCCTTCATTCTCTCAGGACAGGTAGGTTTCAGAGGCATTGGAAATCTTCGGACAGCAGCTCGTTAACGGCATCACTCTTGGTGGGATGTATGCGCTGATAGCGCTTGGATACACCCTTGTTTATGGAATCATGCTCATGATCAACTTTGCGCATGCTGAGATGTTCATGGGAGGTGCGTTCGTTGGACTTTTCACACTTACTTTCTTGTCCCAGTTCGATTTCTTGACAGGCTCTGCTCTGGGCATAATCACCCTTTTCCTTTTGACTTTTCTTGTGGCCGGTGTCTCCATCGGGCTACTGGGCGTGTTGATAGAACGAATCGCCTACAGGCCGTTGCGTAACGCTCCGCGACTGGCCGCTCTGATTTCGGCGATCGCCGTGTCGATTCTGCTACAGCAGATGGTCCTGCTGTGGGTCACAGCGCGAACATTGCCGTTTCCCAATGACCTGATGCCCTCCGGCGCACTGGAGTTCGGTGGGGTCACGATCACCTACTTGCAGATCATCATGTTGGTCTCGACCGTCCTTTTGCTCGTGATCCTCGACACTTTCATTTCGAAGACGAAGATCGGGAAGGCCATGCGGGCTACGTCTCAGGATAGAGATGCCGCAGGACTGATGGGCATCGATATCAACAAGGTCATCGGAGTGGCATTCTTCGTCGGCCCCGCATTGGGAGCGGCGGCGGGTATCTTCGCTGGACTATACTACGGTTCCGTGAAGTTCGACATGGGCTTCATTCCCGGAATCAAATCTTTCACGGCGGCGGTCATCGGCGGAATCGGCAACCTCAGGGGGGCGATGCTCGGAGGGCTCCTGATTGGCCTGCTGGAAGCAATGGCTGCTGGCTACATCAGCTCTGGATACCGTGATGTCATAGTCTTCGGCGCACTGCTGCTCGTACTCACCTTCAGGCCCGGCGGTATTCTGGGCCGGTCCACAGTGGAGAAGGTGTAGCCATGGGAGCACAAGTGCTGCAGGTCGGTTCGAAGAACAACAGGAAGGTCGATCGCAAGCAGTGGATCTGGCTGGCCATAGCGATCGTTGCGGCGATCGGGTTGCCGCTTTACTTCCAGTCGGTAGGCAACTTCTTCTTCGTGCGCATTTTCGCGCTCATGGGCCTATATGTAGTTCTGGCCCTTGGGCTGAACATTACGGTCGGCTATGCCGGCCTGTTGGACTTAGGCTATATCGCATTCTATGCGGTAGGGGCATACGTAGGCATGCTATTGGGCTTGCTCCTCCCTGAGGCCATCGCCGGTGCGGGCTATTGGGTCCTGTTACCGGTCTCTGCACTAGGGGCCGCGTTTGCAGGCCTGGTGATCGGATTCCCTGTGCTCAGATTGCGCGGGGACTATCTGGCTATTGTCACTCTGGGCTTCGGTGAGTCGGTCAGGATCGCACTGACCAACGACGTTTTCGGACTGACCCGTGGTCCCAAGGGGCTGCCAGGTCCGGGAGAGTCTGTCGCCGCGCCGGCGGGTCAGGCTGCAATGGTCGAAGCCCTAAGCTTTGGTGACTTCAGGTTCTCCACCGATCTTTGGTGGTACTACATGATCGCCATCCTCTGCGTGATCGCCATCTTCGTGATCCGCAGGCTTGATGATTCGCGTCTGGGTCGTGCTTGGATCGCCATGCGTGAAGATGAGATCGCAGCAGCATCCGTTGGCGTGAATATCCAGTCCACCAAGTTGTGGGCCTTCGCACTGGGTGCGGTGTGGGGTGGAATCGGCGGTATAACGTTCACTTACTGGATCGGGTTCATCAGCCCTGAGTCGTTCAACTTCATGGAATCCGTCCTCGTGGTCTGCATGGTCGTTCTAGGAGGGATGGGCTCCATCCCGGGAGTCGTCTTAGGTGCTGCAATCATCGCGGGACTCCCAGAGATGATACGCTGGACGGCGCAGTCCGAGTTCTTCTCCCAGTTCCTCACCATGGAACAAGCCAACATGGCTGGGCAATACCGCTTCCTGGTATTCGCTGTGGCCCTGATCATCATGATGATCTTCAGGCCGCAAGGAATATTGCCTTCCAAGCGCAGGGCCCTGGAGTTGCATCCTGATCACGCCAAGAACCTCATGGAGCAGAATCAGTCGATGGCTGACCTTGAGGCTGCGAATCGCGCTGAGTCCAGGCACAGAGGGGGCACCCGATGAACGCAGTAGGCAAGAGTGAGGAGACGAACCTCCTCAAGGTAGACGGACTAACGATGGCGTTCGGTGGCCTCAAAGCGGTCAACGAAGTCACCTTCGAAATAGTACCTGGCGAGATTCTCGCTCTCATCGGCCCGAACGGTGCCGGCAAGACAACAGTATTCAACATGCTTACCGGTATCTACAGGCCCACCTCAGGGAAACTCGACTTCAAAGGCAAGTCGTTGATCGCCAAGGCGCCCCATGACATCTGCAAGATGGGGATTGCCCGCACCTTCCAGAACATTAGGCTGTTCGACAACATGACGGCCCTCGAGAACATAATGGTCGGGCGCCACTCCCGCACCAACGCAGGCCCGCTAAGTGCGGTACTCCGCACGCAGGGTTTCAAGCGCGAAGAAAAACAGATCATCGAGGATTCGCTCAAGTGGCTGAGTTTCGTCGGCCTGCTGGACAAGGTCAACGAGCTCGCAAACAACTTGCCCTATGGCGACCAGCGTCGCCTGGAGATCGCACGCGCTTTGGCGACAGACCCGCAACTCCTGCTACTCGACGAGCCTGCCGCGGGGATGAACCCGCAGGAGTCGATCGAGCTCATGGAGCTCGCCCAACGTATCCGGTCCCAGGGAGTCACAGTCCTTTTGATCGAACACGACATGAAGGTCGTCATGGGTGTCGCCGACAGGATCGTGGTGCTCGACTTCGGTGAGAAGATCGCCGAGGGAACCCCTGCCCAGATCCAGCGTGACCCGAAGGTCATCGAAGCATATCTCGGCTCTGGCGCTGAGGCGCTGCTGGCCGAAGGGCAGGAGGAGTCGCGTGCTTAAGGTCGACGCAGTACACACCTTCTATGGCCAGATCGAGGCGCTGAAGGGTATCTCGGTTCACGTGGATGAGGGCGAGATCGTGACGCTGATCGGTGCCAACGGTGCCGGGAAGTCCACGACTCTCAAGACGATCTCGGGACAGTTGTCACCCACCAAGGGCGACATCATCTTCGATGGCAAGTCGATAGCCGGGATGCCTTCGTTCCAGGTCGCCGGGATGAACATCGTCCAGGTTCCTGAAGGGCGCCGGATATTCCCGGAGATGACCGTTGTGGAGAACCTTGAGATGGGTGCCTACCTGCGCACCGACAAGGAGATACCGCAGGACATGGAGCGAGTGTTCGAGCTGTTCCCGCGCCTGAAGGAGCGTCGGATCCAGCGGGGTGGAACGCTTTCCGGGGGCGAGCAGCAGATGTTGGCGATGGGTCGCGGGCTGATGGCCCGGCCTCGGCTGTTGATGCTCGACGAGCCCTCCATGGGATTGGCGCCGGTTATCGTTGAGTTGGTGTTCGAGACGATCCAGAAGCTCAACGAGTCAGGGATCACGATATTGTTGGTCGAGCAGAATGCTGCGATGGCGCTTTCGGTAGCCAAGCGTGGCTATGTGATGGAGACCGGCAAGATCGTTCTGGAGGGACCGGGCAAGGAGCTGCTTCACAACGAGCAGGTCCGCAAGACCTACCTCGGCGAGCTTTAGGCGTCAGGCCGAGGGCCGCCACTCGCCGGCTGCGAGGAGTGCGCTGAGGGTACGCGCGCTTGCTTCGGCGAGCAGTGCTGCATGCGGATCCTCACTGAGCACCCCGAAGATGGCGAGGTCGGCTTGCTTGCCTGGCTCAAGGGTCCCGAAGTCACCTTCGACTCCCAACGCCTTCGCCCCGCCGACGGTCATGATCGCGATGATCTTCTCGGCGGCTAGGGTGGGGAGGAGGTTGGCGAGCGCTCTCGCCTCCTCGAAGAGGTCGAGGTCTGCGTTGCTTGCGAGCGAATCGGTCCCCAGCCCGAGCGTGACTCCGTGCTCCAGCAGCAGCTCCACGGGCGGAGCTCCATTGCCGAGGTAGGCGTTGGAGCGCGGACACACCACGACTCCGCGGGTTTTGGCCGCCAGCAGCGTGGCATCGGCGGCGTCGACCTTCACGCAGTGGATCGCGAGCGCGTCGTCGAGGACTCCCAGCGCATCGAGGTATCGCACCGCTGATGCCCCCGGCGCTTCGAAGCCGACAGCCACGCGAGCTGCGACCGCCGCGAGCGGCCCAGTGCCTGAGGCCAGGAGCTCGGACTCCGCCGCCGATTCGGCGACGTGGATGGCGAAGGGCGCGCCAGCGGAGGCTGCGGCCGAGTGGGCGGCTGCGATCAGCCCCGGCCCGGCGGTGTAGGGCGCATGCGGCGTCAGGCCCTGCCGGATGCGAGCGTCGGCGTGCGGGGCGGGGAAGCACATCTCGCGCAGGCGCGCGGGCAGCTCTTCGGCGGGTATGCCGAGAACCTCCTCGAAGAAGACGCCGCCGATGCCCAGTTGCGAGCCGATGGCGGGAGAGTCCGGGCCGTACGAGATGTCGCCGACCACCGTGACGCCGGAAGCGAGCGACATGCGCATGCCGCGCTCGATCGACTCGCGGATCTCAGAGGCGCTAAGGGCACCCCACGCTGCGGGGATGCGCGAGATCCAGGTGGCGAAGTCGCCCGGGCCCGCGACTCCTTGCAGGCTCGTCATCGCCAGATGCGTGTGCGCGTTGACCAGGCCGGGGAGTATCGTGCAGCCCTCGAAGTGGCGGCGCTCGGCGGTCGGGTGCGCGGCGGCGAGCTCGGCTAGCGTGCCCACGTGCGCGATGCGAGCGCCCTTTACGAGGATCGCCCCGTCGCGGATGGGCCGCGAGCAGATCGGGAGCACCCAGGGCGCCGAGACGAGCATCATCGCTCAGTCCCCGGGCGCGGGCTTTGGTCGCAAGTGCTCTGGGCGCGCGTCAGGAATCGACAGCAGCGACGGCTTGCGCAGGTCGGAGCAGCCACAGGCGCAGGAGGCCGGGTTCGTCTCGGCGATCGTATCGACCACGAGCTTGGCGATGGTCGCGGACTCGTCGAAGAACACCGCCTTGAGCTCGTCGTGTTCCCACGTGCGCACGACGCCCTCACCGTAGTTCACGACGATGTAGACGCCAGCGAAGCACGCGCCGATGTCGCGGGCGAGGAAGATCTCGGGCGAGAGCGACTGGCCGACGACGTCACCTCCCAGGCGGCGCATGTAGTCGACCTCGGCGATCGACTCGAAGCGCGGCCCGTCGGTGACGAGGTAGACGCCGCGGCTGAAGACGCGCGGGAAGCTCGCGGCAGCGCCGGTGTGCAGGCGCGAGGCCAGATCGGGGCAGACCGGATCGCGCATGATGAGCAGATGGTCGCCGCGCACGTAGATGTCCTGCTTCATCGACAGGTCGATGAAGTCGTGCGGGATGATGATGTCGCGCGGGTCGAGCAGGTGATTGAGTGACCCGACGCCGCCGTCGGCGAGTACCTTCGATACGCCGGCCTCGTGGAAGACCCAGAAGGTCTGCAGCGAGGCATCCGCTCGCTTCACGCCTCTGCGCCACCCGTGCATGCGGACTGCGAGCGCTTCGTGTGCGCCGTGCGGGCCATCGACACGGAAGTGCGTGAACGCCGGCGATTCGCCGAAGGGTGTGGCGAAGACGAGATCTTGAGCGAGCACGGTCACGCGCGGGTCATCTAGCCCTTGGGGGAAGTCGAATCCAAGCGAGCCCGATCCTCCGCAGATGCCGAAGTGGGCCTTGGGAACTCTCGCCTCGCTCATGTGGTCTCCTAATCCGTGTCGGCCGCGTCGAATCGCCGGACCGGCCTGTACAGCGTGTCGCGCTGGACCGGGGTGAATCCCGCATCGGCGATAAGCCGCACGAGCTCGTCGCGGGCCATCGAGAATCGCGTCCCCGCAGCTGCGACCACGTTCTCCTCGATCATCGTCGAGCCCATGTCATTGGCCCCGAAGCACATCGCGACCTGGCCGATCTTCGAGCCCTGGGTCACCCATGACGCCTGTATGTTGGTGACATTATCCAGGAACAGCCGAGAAACGGCGAGTGTGCGCAGGTAATCCCATCCGCTCGCAGCGGTCATCGGCGCGCCGGAAGCAAGCTCGGTGTTGCCGGGCTGGAAGCTCCACGGGATGAACGCGCGGAAGCCGGTGTGTCCGTCAGCGAGCGCTTCATCCTGGACCTCGCGGATGCGCAGCATGTGTTCGACCCTCTCGGCAGGTGTCTCGATCCCGCCGAACATCATGGTCGCCGTGGTCGAGATGTCGAGAGTGTGTGCGGCGCGCATCACGTCGAGCCACTGTGCCGAGGTGGCCTTCGCGGGCGAGACGTGCGAGCGCACGCGATCGACGAGGATCTCGGCGCCCCCGCCGGGTAGGGAGTCGAGACCGGCGTCGCGCAGGCGGCGCAGTACCTCGGCGGTTGGCAGGCCCGAGATGCGCGCGAGGTGCACGATCTCTGGGGGGCCGAAGCCGTGGATGTGGATCGGGTGGCAGCGCTTGATGTTGCGCAGCATCTCCTCGTACCACGCTAGCGGCAGGCCGGGATGCATGCCGCCTTGCAGCAGGATGCCGGTGCCTTCGAGTGCGAGTGTCTCGGCGACCTTGGTTTGAATCGCTTCCGGTGTGAGGACGTACGCGTCGGGCGCGCCCTCGTCGCGGTAAAAGGCGCAGAAGCGGCAGCGGCTCTCGCAGACGTTGGTGTAGTTGATGTTGCGGTCGACGATGAAGGTGACGTCGTCGGTGGGGTGCAGGCGGCGTCGCATGTGCGCCGCGGCCGTGCCGAGCGTCAGGATGTCGGCGTCGCTCAGTAGTGCGCAGGCTTCCTCGGGCGTCAGTCGGCGGGCGCCTTCAGCGACCGCGAGCAGGTCTTCCGGCGCCAGACCGCCGCCGGTTGCGCCCTTCGCGCTCATTCGCCGAGCACCTCGATCGTGGGCACCGCATCCAGGCGGCCTATCGCGGCCGCTTCGGCGAGGTAGCGCTCGAGCCCCGCGCGGTACTCGGGCCCGAAGCGGAAGTGCAGCGCGTCGAAGTAGCTGCGGAACTTCGCGGCGTCGAAGTGCTCCCACACGGCAGCGTGCTCCGAGATCTCATCGAGGTGCCCACGGCACCACGCGAGCGACCCGCCAAGCGCCTCGGCCACGATGCTGATGGCCGTCGGGTGCTCGCGCGCGAAGTCGCGGCGCACCGCCCAGACGGCGTACACCATAGGCAGGCCGGTCCACGCCGTCCACTCCGCGCCTAGGTCGTACAGGTGCAGCCCCGCAGGCGGATCCCAGTAGACCCGCAGGGCCTCATCGCCGATGAGCAGCGCAGCATCGGCGTCGCGCAGCATCGCTGGCAGGTCCGGGGGCATCTCGGCGAATGACGGCGTCACGCCCCAGCGCTTGGCGAGCAGGATCTGCGTGAGCACCTGCGAGGTGCGCGAGGTGTTCGTCAGCGCGACGGTGGCGCCTGAGAGTTCCTCGGCAGGTCGCTTCGAGATCAGCAGGATCGACTGCACTTCACCAGCCGAGGAGATCGCGATGTCGGGCATCAGCAGGAACTCCTCGGCGTGTCGGGCGTACTCGATCGCGGGGATGGGCGCGATGTCGAGGTTGCCGGCGAGCAGTTCGCGGGCCAGCTCGGCGGGGTTGGCCTTCACGAGGTCGATGTCGAGCAGCGCCTCGCGCTTGACCATGCCGTAGTAGAGCGGCATGCAGTTGATGAACTGGATGTGCCCTAGGCGGGGGCGATGCATTCGCAGGTCCCTTCGCACGCGGGGTAGACGCGGATCGTGCGGTAGAGCGTGTCGCGCTCGACGGCGGTGTTGCCGGTCTCGCAGATCATCGCGATGAGCTCGTCTTTGGTAAGCGCCTCAGGCGTGGTCGCGCCGGCCATGTGGGTGATCTTCTCCTCGACCACGGTGCCGTCGATGTCATCGACGCCGAATGCGGTCGAGAGCTGCGCGATCTTCAGGCCCACCATGATCCAGAACGCCTTGATGTGCGGTATGTTGTCGAGCATCAGCCGAGCGATCGCCAGCGTCTTGAGGTCGTCGAAGCCGGTCGTGCCCGGGAGCTTCTCGAGCTCGGTGTTGGCGGGATGGAACGCAAGCGGGATGAACGCGAGGAACCCGCCGCTGGCGTCTTGCTGTTCGCGCAGGCGGATGAGGTGGTCGACGCGCTCCTCGGCAGTCTCGATGTGCCCGTAGAGCATCGTGCAGTTGGTCGCGATGCCCAGCGAATGCGCTTCGCCGTGGATCCGCAGCCATGCGTCGCCCGAGGTCTTCTTCTCCCACGCTTCGGCGCGGGTGCGCTCGCTGAAGATCTCGGCGCCGCCGCCGGGGAGTGCGTCGAGGCCGGCCTGCTTGAGGTCGCTAAGGACTTCGAGCGTGGTCTTCTCGGCGATTATCGCCATGTGCTCGATCTCGACCGCGGTGAACGCCTGGACGATCACGTGGTCGGGGACGGCCTCGCGGACCTGGCGCACCATGTCGACGTAGAAGTCGTAGCTCCACTCGGGGTGCAGGCCGCTGACGATGTGGACCTCGTACGCGCCGTCGGCGGCTCCCTCGCGGGCTGCATCGGCGACCGCGTCGAGCGTCATCTCGTAGGCGCCCGGCTCGCCGGCGTCGCGCGCGAAAGCGCAGAACTTGCAGCGGTTGCGGCAGATGTTGGTCGGGTTGATGTGGCGGTTGACCATGAAGTGCACCCGGTCGCCGTTGATTCGCCGCCGCACGTGATCTGCCATCTGTCCGATGCCGAGAAGGTCCCTCGACGCATACAGCGCGATCCCATCGGCTCGATCAAGGCGCTCACCTGCGATCACTTTGCGGGCAATGGGCTCAAGCGCCGGGTCGTGAAGGTGGAACGATGTCACGGGCTCATCTCCTGTTCGTCTGCAGCCGACCGCCGCGATCGCCGTGGCCTGAAAGCAGAGGGCTTCGTCGGCACATATACTATAGTCATTGTGGCGGCAAATGTTAATCTTGAGGCGCCGATAAAAACGGCTTATACTTCGATTCAATATCATGCGGAACTCAGCGGTTCGACCGAAAGGGGCATGTTCGAATGCGAAGCAGTAAGTGGTTGCTACTTGGATTGTCACTGGTACTGGCGCTCGGGTTGGTCGGTTGCGCCCAGAACGAGGCGCCGCCTGCCGACACGTCTGCCGAAACACCCCAGGGACCTGATGTCAGGGTCGGATCGTTCCTGGACTCCGAGGGCGCGATCATCGGCAGCATGATCATCCAGATGCTCGAAGCCAACGACATCCCGACCGTCGACAACACGCGGCTGGGAACGCCGGACATCGTCAGGCGTGCGATGCTCGAGAACGAGATCGACATCCAGGTCGATTACACCGGCTCGGGGCAGTTCTACCACGATGGCGAAGAGGGCAAGGACCTGTGGAGTAGTGCGCAGGAAGGCCACGCCCGCATCGCCGAACTCGACCTCGCGGCAAACGACCTGCACTGGCTGACTCCGTCGCCGGCCAACAACACCGAGCTCATCGCGACCACGCGTGAGTTCGCCGAAGCGAACAACCTGCGCACGATGGAGGACTTCGCGAGGTTCATCAACGAGGGCGGAGAGGCGAAACTGATCGGCTCGGCCGAGTGGATGGAAAGCTCGAAGGGGCTCGCCGGCTTCGAGGAGGCTTACGGCTTCGAGATGGCTCCCGGTCAGCTACTTGGGCTGGCCCACGGAGTGACTGCCGAGATGCTCAAGGCCCTCTCGGAAGGCACTGACGGCGTGAACTTCTCGCTGACGTACGGCACTGACGGCCAGATCGACGACTTCGACCTGGTGGTCCTGGAGGACACGTTGGGCGTTCCGCCGATCTATCTGCCCACCCCGGTCGTGCGCGGTGAGATAATGGAGGCGTATCCACAGATCGAGGAGATCCTGGCGCCTGTCTTCGAGAGTCTGGACCTGGTCACTTTGCAGCAGCTCAACAGGCGTGTCGCCCTAGGCGGAGAGGATGCTTCGGCGGTTGCAAGGGAGTACCTGACGGAGAATGGCTTCCTCGAATAGCAAACGGGATCGAGAACCCGGACAGATGAGGATCGGAGCGGCAGGGGCCTTCTTGGGGGCCCTTGCCACCGTTCTCGGCGCTTTCGTGGTCCTCAGGCCCTCTCGCATCCAGCGCGGTGAGGAGCTCAGCGCACTCGAAGCCTTCGGGAGCGGAGGCTGGTTGCTGCTCGGGCTCTGGATCGCGGCCGCTGTGCTCGCCCTGTTGCTCGCGCGCGGTCTGGCGCGCGGCCGGACTCCCGCCGCCGCGGCGATAGCGGTCCTGGCAGGCGCGACCCTTCCGCTCGGGCTGCTCCTCGCGGCGCAGTCGGCCACAGGTCACGCCGCCACCGCCGAGTGGGCGCGCACCTCGCTCGGCTTCAGCTTCTGGCTGACCGCATTCGCCGTCTACCTTGCGATTTCATCCGCACTTGCCGAGATACGCGGAGCCGCCAGCCGCGCACTGCTGGCGCTGGTCGCCCCTTCGGCAGTTGTAGCACTGATCGCGACGGGCAGGCTCGACAGCCTCTCGATCATGATCGAGTACAACAACTTCGCCCAGCCGCTTACCGAGAACCTCATCCAGCACATCGCATACACGCTGGGAGCCTCGGGCGTGGCGCTGGTGCTTGGGCTCGCGCTCGGCGTGCTCGCGTCGAAACGCGCGTGGGCCGAGAAGAGCGTCTTCGGCGTCCTCAATGTCGCTCAGGTCATGCCGGCACTCGCGTTCATCGGCCTGGTGATGCCGCTCATGGGTTGGCTGCGCGAGAACGTGCCCCTCGCCGAGGAGTTCGGGATCGGCGGGATCGGTTGGGCGCCGGTGTTCATCGTGCTGCTCCTGTACGCGATGTACCCGATCACCCGCAAGACCTACGCGGCGGTCAAAGCCCTCGATGCCGGGATCACCGACGCCGCGCGCGGGATGGGCATGGGTCCGCTTCGCAGGGTGTTCGAGGTCGAGCTGCCGCTGGTGGCTCCGGTCGTGCTCGCCGGCCTTCGCATCGCGCTGGTGCAGACTGCGGCCGGCGCTATCGTTGCCGCGCTGGTGGGCGGCGGCGGACTTGGGCGCATCGTGTTCTACGGCCTCGAGCAGACCGCGGAGGACCTCGTGCTGCTTGGGGTGCTTGCAATCGTCGGCTTAGGGCTGCTCTTCGACATCACCCTGCGGCTAGCAGGCGCAGCCCTTGAACGCAAAGGCGGACTAGGCATCCACACCACCGCGGAGGTCGGCTCATGATCGAGATCATCGGCGTCACCAAGCGATTCGGCGACACCGTGGCCGTCGACGACCTGTCCCTGACCATCGCCGAAGGCACGCTCACGGTGCTCCTGGGCCCCAGCGGATGCGGCAAGACCACGACGCTCCGCGCGATCAACCGCATGGTCGAGATCGACAGCGGCCAGATCCTCATCGGCGGGCGCGACACACGGGCGCAAGACGCCAACGAGCTTCGGCGCAGCATCGGCTACGGCATCCAGAGCGTCGGCCTCTTCCCGCACATGACCGTCGCGCGCAACATCGCGACCGTCCCCAGGCTCCTGGGCTGGGACGCCAAGCGCATCGCCGCCCGCGTCGAGGAGCTGCTCGAGATGGTCGGCCTCGACCCAGCCGTCTACCTGCCGAAGCGACCTCACCAGCTCTCCGGTGGGGAGGCGCAGCGTGTCGGGGTCGCTCGCGCGCTCGCCGCCGACCCGCCGGTGCTCCTGCTCGACGAGCCTTTCGGCGCGCTCGATCCCCTGACGCGCGCTCGCCTGCAGACGGAGTTCGGGCGGCTGCAGAAGGTGCTTCGCAAGACTGTGCTCTTCGTCACCCACGACGTGGAGGAGGCGCTCACGCTCGCCGACACGATCGCGCTCATGCGCGACGGGAGACTCGCGCAGTCCGGCCCGCCGGAGCAGCTGTGGCTCGACCCCGCCGACGACTTCGTGCGCAGCTTCTTCGGCGAGGAGCTCTCGCTCAGGATGCAGATCGCTGCGATGCGGGGCCGCGATGGGTGAGGCACCCGCCATCGTCCGCAACTGGCGCTCGGTCCTGGTGCTCGGCGCACTGCTCGCGTGGATGCTGCTGGACGAGGCCGGGGTGGCGCGCGCCCTTTCGGCGGTCTTCCCTGCGGAAAGCCCGGTCCTGCACGCCCGACATTCACTCGCCGAGATGTTCGCTCAGCATGTGGCGATTACCGCGATGGCGAGCGGGCTGGCGATCGTGATTGGTGGGACGCTGGGATTGCTGCTGCTTACGGGCGCGGGCCGAGAACTTAGGGAGCTGGTTGAGAACCTCACGAGCCTGGGGCAGGTCCTGCCCACAGTTGCGGTGATCGCGCTCATGGTCCCGCTCATCGGCTACGGCACCGAGACCGTCGTTGTGGCTTTGGCGGTCTACAGCGTGCTACCGGTGATGGTCGCGGTCGTCGCGGGAGTCGGGAGCGTCTCGCCCTCTGTGGTCGATGCGGCCACGGGGATGGGGATGGATGCCCGGCAGCGATTCTTCAGGATCCAGGCACCGCTGGCAGCCCCGGTGATCGTGGGCGGCATCAAGAACATGATGATCATCAACGTCAGTGCGGCCGCAATGGGGGCGATAGTGGGGGCGGGCGGGTTCGGTCTTTCGATATTCGCGGGGATCGCGCAGTTCAACTACGCGCTCGTGATCGCCGGCGCACTTCCGACGGTGCTGATGGCGCTCATCATCGACCGGTCGCTGTGAGCTAAGGGGTTCGCGCCTCCGAGTAGGTCTTGTTGCATAATGCAACACAGTCGGCAACAATCGGACGTGTGGAAACCGGCTCGCGGGGCCGGGGCGACAGGTTGAGGGTTCGACCCACGAGGGGTCGGGAGAGGAACGGGGCAGTCGTGCTGGTCTACATCGCTTTCATGGCCATACCCGTTTGTTACTCGATTTTGACCAGACGTCGTCGCTCGCCTGTGGGAGACCAACATCTCGCCGTCGCTCTCGTCTATCTGGCCGTAGTGATTCTCGGACTGATTGTCGCAGCAGCGTCAGGGCGGTTCTCGGGCTTTAGTTTGACTGAGTGGTACGGCTGGGAGGCGGCATGGGGAGCTTTGTTCGGCATCTTCCCCATGCAGTTGATTGAAGGGTCCCGCGACGTGACTAGAGCACGGTGGCGCAGTGAAGGTTTCGCGTTCGCTGTGGCAACGGTGACGTTCTGGCTTGTGACAGGCTTTGCGGGGGCAACGTTTGCCACGCCGGATCACTTGGTGGTTGGAACCGGCCTTGTGTTGATGATGACTCCGGTCGTGATCATTCTCGAGTACCTCTCCGCAAGGCGAACCATGTGAGGTGAACGACATGGAAAGGATCTCCTTCGATGAGTGGGCGATCTTGCATCCGAGTTCTGTGTGGTAGGAGACCCTAGTGGCATCGAAGCAGATTCAAGTCTGGACACACGGCCCTGACTCAGTCACGCCCTCAGACGAGGCGGTGCCGTGTCTCGCACGCGCTGCATGGCCTGGGGCGCATCATATCTGGGTCGAGGGGGAGTTTCTCATCCGAGCGTCTCGTCATACGTCTGGCATGGGTTCAGTCACAGGCGATGGTCATAGGAGAGGGGCGGCATGCGCGTGAAGATTCCCATATCGAGTGGACTAGTCATACTTCTGATGGGCCTGACTGGTATTGCCTTGGCGGGCTGCTTGCCTGGTTTGCAGGACAAAAACTCCATGGATATCGAACGACATGTGCCCGGACCCGGATGGTTTTACGATGGCTGGCAAGATTTCGAAGATCAGCCCGCCATACGCGATTCCTCAGTGAGCTCCAGTGTGGACATTACAGCAGCTGCCGCGGCTTTATGGCCGGTCGTTGTGGCCGACGCAACCCTGACTTTGATTAGGGAGAACGAACAGCCCTCTGACTATCAGCTCGACGAGGTCATCGAAGTCTGGGTTCCGTCAGCTACCAAACAAGACTCTTCGTCAGGAGAGGCTTTCTGGAACAGCATGCAGCCGACGGATGTCTATGTAGTTGTGATGCGGCATCTGGGAGACGGTCGCGGGACCGGTTTTGCGATGGCGAGAAAAGGCGCCGAATGGCAGTACTCGGAGGAGATTCCACTGGATGCCTTAGCCGTCGCGGAAGGAGTGGCCGTTCTGCAGACTAAGGGGATTGATGCTGATTCGGTGCGACTGTTGTGCGGTGGGCCATATGTTTTGTTCTGGCTGATGTACCCAACTTCAAGTGGGGATTATGACGCTTTGCTGCTTGGCACCATCTTCCAACATGATCTGTATATCGCCGACAGGAGGATTGACTGGCATGAGTATGAGTCGGTGCCATGGCGGTTCGTAACTAAACCAATCGAGATGCACCGATTTAAGTGAGTGAAGCTATCTCGCGCGAGAACCGATGCGCAATGTGGACTACGCCACCTACACCTACGACGCGGCAGGCCAGCGCACGCGCGCCGTGGTCACACGAGCAGGTGCCACTACAACTACCAATTACGTGTACGACGGCATCGTGCTGCGTTCACTTTCCGCTACGCAAGGTGTTTCGAACTGGAGGCTTTCGTACCTCTACGACATCCACTCGCAGACGTACTACCTCTCGCAACGTCACTACGACCCGGCCACGTGGGTACTGCTTGACGAGGCAGGTCATATTGTCGGCGTAGGGATCCCTTATGATGAGGAGGTTGCGTCCTGCGAGAAGGGCCCTGGTTTGGGCAGCGACTCTAGTGAGGATGAGGACCAAGCCGATTGTCGATGGTGAAACGCCCAGGGTTTAGGAGGAATGCAGCGTGGGAAAGGCATCACTACACTTGGTCTTCTGGCTACTGGTGCACCAAGCGGCATCATGGATGCTCCAGGTAATGTTGGTGGTGTCTGGCTATTGGCTGGGCCTCGCCGGTTATGGGGCCGTGATCACGCTAGCGGCTCTTGCGGCGCTCATTCTTGGTCGCTCTCTCGGGAGACATGCCCCATATTCCCAGGGAAAACTGATTCCGGGAGTGGTTTTCATGGGCATGTGGATGCTCTCATTCCTGGGAGTACTACCATACCGAGCCATGATGACTCCGCTACTCCCCGGCTTAGATCACGTGGGCATGGATGTCGCATTGGCCTTGGATGCATCCATATGGATCGTGCTTTCACTGGCTGCTACGGCGGGGATTCTCGTCGGGAGCA
>JAMDCK010000055.1 GCA_023488435.1 Actinomycetota bacterium | reverse complement strand
CGAAGCTCTCGAAGCAGGCGCTGCTTCGGCCTGTCGGCAAGCCCGCCGAAAGCCAGGCCCATGCGGAGCTGGAGGCCGCGCTGCTTTCGGCGATCAACTCCACAGGCATCGGCCCGGGTGGCTTCGGGGGTGACATCACGGCCCTTGCGGTCCACGTGAAGACGGCCCCGTCGCACATCGCGTCGATGCCCGTTGCGGTCAACCTCGGCTGCTGCGCCATCCGGTCTGTGAGCGTGGAAGTCGTTGGAAGCTGAGAGGGGCCTACCGCTACAGACGCACGAGGCGGTAGAGACGGCGCGCGGCGCGTACAGGCGGCTCGCTCGCAACGGGGGTTTTCGCAGGCTGTGGGTTGCGCAGTTCGTAAGCGGAGTAGGGGACTGGCTGGTCATCGGGTTTTTGATGCCCCTTGTCACCGCGCTTTCGGGTGGCTCGGCATTGGCGGTTGCGGGCATCCTGATCGCCAAGATCGTCCCTGCGTTGTTCCTCTCCTCGTTCATAGGCGCTCTGGTCGATCGCTTCGACCGACGAAAAACCATGATCGTCGCCGACATCGTCAGGGCGGTCCTGACGCTGGCGCTGTTCTTCACCAACAACCTGGCAGCCATCTATCTCGTGGTGCTGCTCATGGAGATCGCTTCGCTCTTCTTCTTCCCGTCGAGAAGCGCCCTCATTCCGCGCCTGGTCAAGCGGGAGGACGTTCCCGCCGCTCAGGGCCTTGCATACGCCACCCAACAGGCCAGCATGGTCATCGGCCTGGCGGCCTCGGGCGCGGTGCTCGCCGGGTTCGAGTCGATCGTCAGAGGCGTGATTACAGCCGATCTTCCCATTGTGGCAAGCTTGGTCGGCCTCTTCGCTCCGGCACTTCTAGGCCCACGCGCCGGAGTGTTCATCAACTCACTCACCTTCCTGCTTTCGGCGGCTCTGATCGTCGGCATCAAGGGCGACACGCGTGTGCAGCGCACGGCTGAGCGGTTGAACTTCCGCCTGATCGGCCGAGACGTACTCGAGTCCTTCCACTTCCTCCGAGCCCACCGCGAGCTGCGTGGCTTCATGGTCACCGTGGGGCTGGCGATCCTCGGCGGAGGGACGATCGTCCCCGTCGGCCTCGTGCATGTGCAGCGCAATCTGAGCGGAGATGGCTTCGGTCCACTGGGCGAGGTCCAGTTCCTCGAGACTCTGGTCGCTGCGCCACAGACCTTCATGCTGCTGTTTCTGGCGACCGGGATGCTGGCTGGCGGATTGTGGGTCCCCAAGCTAGCGGCGAGGGTGTCTCTCCAGCGACTGCTGCTCGCGGGGGTTGTCGGCTTCGGCGTGGCGATGGCGGTGTTCTCGCTGGTTACCACTTACGCGCTGGCGGGATTGTGCGCTGCGGTTGCCGGGGCCTGCATCGCGGCGGTCACAGTGGCCGGCAACACCTACGTCATCAGGAACGTTGCCGACGAGATCCGCGGCAGAGTCTTCACCGCACTCGAATCGCTTGTCAGGGTTGCGCTACCCCTCTCGATGGTGATCATGGCGCCACTCGGCGACCTTGTGGCGCGACTCGCCGAAGTCGCCTCGCGCTTCCTGGCGCTCGACCCCGGTCTGCCGCTGCCCACTGGATCGCAACTCAGCTTGCAGATCGCGGCATTGGTAGTGCTTGCCTCGGCAGTGTATGCTTTTCGCACACTGAACTGGCGCAACCGCGACGAAAGTACCCTGGATGCCTGAACCCATATCCTTCGATCTGCCTGCAGGACCTGACGCACTCCGCTCGTTGAAGGCCGGAGACGAGGTCCTGCTTTCTGGTGTCGTCTTCACCGCGCGGGACGCTGCGCATCTCCGGCTTGCCGAGGCGGTCCGAGCGACCCCCGGCGCCCTGCCGTTCGACCTTGCTGGACAGACGCTCTTCTACGCGGGGCCCACCCCCGCGGCTCCGGGCCGACCGGCGGGCTCGATCGGACCTACGACCGCCTCGCGGATGGATGCTCTCACGCCCGTGCTCCTTGAGGCCGGAACCGTCGCGATGATCGGCAAGGGACCACGATCCGAGGAAGTCCGAGCCGCTTGCGAGCGCTTCGGGGCTGTGTACTTCGCTGCGGTCGGCGGGATCGCTGCGCTGCTCGGCACGAGGATCCTGGATGCGACGCCAGTAGCCTATGCGGATCTGGGCCCCGAGGCGCTGGTGCGCCTCACGCTCGCGGAATTCCCGGCGATCGTGGCGATAGACGCGCACGGCAACGACCTCTATGCGACCGCCGCCACCGAGTGGGCCGCCGTCGCGACGGGGGCGACACCATGAGCGGCCGCGGCGTGTTCATCACCTTCGAAGGCGGCGAGGGCTGCGGCAAGTCGACGCAGATCGAACTGCTCGCCAAGCTTCTAGAGGAGCGCGGGCTGACAGTCGTCGTGATGCGCGAACCGGGCGGGACGCAAGTCGGCGAACGGGTCCGAGATGTGCTTCTCGACCCGGCTCTCGGCGAGATGACGATCCAGACAGAGCTTCTGCTCTACCAGGCCTCTCGCGCACAGCTAGTCGCCGAACGCATCCAGCCCGATCTGGCCGCAGGACGCATCGTGCTGTGCGACAGGTTCGCCGATTCGACGCTGGCGTATCAGGGCTTCGGCCGAGGACTGAGACTCGAGGAGATTTCTGCGCTCTCGGCGTTCGCCACGACGGGCCTCGTTCCCGACCTCACTTTCGTCCTCGACCTCGATCCCGACATCGGGCTGGTTAGGGCTGTCAAGAACGGAGCCGACCGGCTCGAGGCGGAGCACATCGCGTTCCATCGGCGGGTACAGGAGGGCTTTCGTACAATCGCAGCAAGCGAGCCTTCCCGTGTTGCGCTCATCGATGCGGCCGGAACGATAGAGGATGTCCACGACAGGGTGATAGCCGCAGTGCGCCGACTGCCTGTGATCAACATGCTGCTCACAGGACGACCAAGGTGATTGCGCGCTGTGTCTTGGACCGCCTAGTCGGCCAGAAGAAAGCCGCCGGATACCTGAAGAAGTCCGTCCGGGAAGGGACCATCGCCCACGCATACCTGTTCGTGGGGCCGCCCGGGACGGGTAAGAAGAGCGCCGCCAAGGCTTTCGCCTGCGCGATCATGTGCGGGGATGACGGATGCGGGGCATGCTCGGCGTGCAACCGGATCAAGAAAGGCGTCCACCCGGACGTGCAGGTGTGGGAACCTGAAGGCACCGCCAGCTACCTTCTGGACGAGCAGATTCGCCCGCTGATCCGCGACATCCAGTTAGCTCCCGTCGAATCCTCGCGCAAGGTCTATGTGCTAGCGCAGGCCGACCTCATGAGCGACTCGACCGCCAATGCGTTCCTCAAGACACTCGAGGAGCCACCGCCGGGCGTGACCATCATCCTGCTCGCGCCGCACTTCGAGTCGGTCCTGCCCACAATCGCCTCGCGTTGCATGGTCGTGCGCTTCTCGCAGATCGCCCCGCAGACCGCCGAGGCGATCCTCGCCGAGAAGACCGGTGCTGCTCCCGAAGAAGCGAAGGCCGCCCTGGCCGCGACCGGTGGAGTCCTGGCCCGCGCCGTGGAGTTCCTCGATTCTTCTTCCCGCCGAGAAGCACGGGTGCGAATCCTTGCTATACTCAAAGATCTTCCGGTCTACGACGGGTTCGATGTCCTGAAAGCCTCCAAGGATCTGCTGACGCTCGTGAACGCGCCGCTGGAAGAGGTCAAGATCGCTCAGGCCGCCGAGGTCAAAGAGCGCGAAGAGATCTTCGGCAAGTCGAAAGGGAAGGCGCTCGAGATCCGACATAAGCGCGAGCTTACTGCACGGGAGCGCGAGTCCGTCGGAGAGGTGCTGAGCATCACCGAGAGCTGGCTTCGGGATTGTCTGGCCCTTTCGCAGCACCTGGATGACATGGTAGTGAATATAGACGTCATCGACGCGATGTATGAGGTTGCGGCGGTCATCACTCCGCCGGCTGCGAATCGTGCGTTGGCGGCGGTTCGTGAGGCCCGTCGGCGAATCTCGTATAATGTGAGCTCGCAAATGGCTATCGATGCAATGCTATTCGACATTCGGGAGGTTCTGCTTTGCCCGCGATCGTAGGAGTACGACTCCGACTAGCGTCAAAGACACTATGGTTCGACCCGGCGGGACTGCCGCTGGCGGTCGGTGAATCCGTCATCGTTGAGACCGAGCGCGGACTCGAGATCGGCGTGATCGAAGAGGCCGAGCGCGAGGTGGAACGCGCAGAACTTGCGGCTCCGCTCAAGCCGGTTATCCGCCGCGCCTCCGAAGACGACGTTCGGCAGGCAAGCGAACTCGCCGAGAAGGAGGAGGTCGCCCGCGCGAAGTTCCGGGAGGCGATCAATAAGCACAAGCTCGACATGAAGCCTGTCGACGCGACCTATACCTTCAGTGGGGACAGGGTCATCTGCCATTTCACCGCCGAGGACAGAGTCGACTTCCGCGACCTTGTCAGGGATCTGGGGTCGGAGCTCAAGGTCCGAGTGGACATGCGTCAGATCGGCGTTCGGGACGAAGCCCGGATGGTCGGCGGGTGCGGACACTGCGGCGAGCAACTCTGCTGCTCCCGTTTCGGCGGGGGAGAGTTCCAGCCGGTCTCCATCAAGATGGCCAAGGAGCAGGATCTGTCTCTCAACCCCTTGAAAATCAGCGGATTGTGCGGCAGACTCATGTGCTGTCTGCGGTACGAGGTCGAAGCCTACAAGGACTTCAAGTCGCGTGCGCCTCGCAAGGGAGAGAAGATCGACACGCCAGTCGGCGAAGGTGCCGTGGCGGAGCTCCACACTCCGCGGGAGCGAGTCACGGTGCGAATCCCCCAGGCGGGGTCGATCACGGTACCGCTCGCGGCGATGAAGTGCGGCAAGGACAAAGGGTGCCCGTGTTCGATCGACCGCGAGGCACTCGATGAGTCGAAGGTCTCGCTGTCCGCACAGGCGATGTCGATGCTGACGCAAGGCGACCGACCTTTGCTGGAGCCCGCTGGTGAGCCCAAGCCGCGTAGACCGCGCGGTGAGAGCACGCGCAGCAAGAGCGAACCGAAGGGCGAGCAGAAGGCGGAGCCTAAGCGCGAGTCGAAGCGACGTCCTCGGCGAGGGCCGAAGGAAGAGACACCTGCCGCCGCCGAGCCGCCTTCGGGAGAACAGGCGCCTCGACGCAGACGAAGAAGGCGGAGATCGGGCGGGTCGGGCGGGTCCTCCGGGGCTCCCGCCAAGGAGTAGTTTCCCGCTACCGGGATGCCGACGTAGCTCAGCTGGTAGAGCAACGCACTCGTAATGCGTAGGTCAGGGGTTCGAGTCCCCTCGTCGGCTCCATCTTTCACCTGCGGAAACGCGTCTAGGATGGGCTCAATGGTGCATTCATCGGAGCCGCAATCGTGATATCCATTCTCCTATTGCCGTACGGGCCTCTCTCCGGGCTTTTCCGAGCGCGTCGATGGCCTCTCGTTTGAGGCATGCCCCTTATGCCATCCAGGGTTGTGTGATAATCTGCAAATTCGTAACACAATCGGTATGTGATTCTGGTATCCTTGCCACATCACAGCGGACAGAACGGGGTCGGCATCATGTATCTGCGTCCAAATGCTTCGAGGCTCGGCGCCATCATCGTCGCCATGCTCATGTTCGCGCTGTTGGCTTCCGGGTGCGCGCGCACCGGCCCGGAAAAAGCGCCCACGGCGTCAACCGAAGGGCAGCCCGCTGAGATCGTCGTGTCGCTTGGTGGCGAACCCGAGGCAGGATTCGATCCCATCTTCGGCTGGGGGCGGGACGGAAGCCCGTTGTTCCAGAGTACACTGCTCGCACGCAACGATGACCTTGGGATCGTCAACGACCTGGCCACAGGACACGAGGTGAGCGAAGACGGGCTGACGTGGACGGTCACCATCCGCGACGACGTGACTTTCCACGATGGCGAGCCCCTCACGGCGCACGATGTGGCGTTCACGTTCAACACGGCGAAAGAGAGCGGCTCTATCGTCGATCTCGGCGTCATGGAGTCCGCCGAGGCGACCGATGACACCACGGTCGTTTTCACGCTAAGTGAACCACGCTCGACTTTCGTGGTGCAGCTGATATCCCTTGGCATCGTGCCTCGGCACGCCTACGGGCCAGAATACGCGCTATCGCCGATAGGATCCGGCCCGTATCGATTCGTCGAATGGAGCCCGGGGCAACAGTTGATCGTCGAGGCTTATGCGGACTACCACGGCGGTGCTGTCGAGATTCAGCGCATCACGTTCCTGTTCATGGACGAGGACGCCACTCTCGCTGCGGCGAGAGCGGGTGAGCTCGATGTCGCTGCGGTGCCTGCTGCATTCGCGAGCCAGGACATCGCCGGGATGCGACTGATCCCCGTTCCGAGCGTCGACAATCGCGGCATCATGTTCCCGTTCCTCCCGGACGAGGGCGAGACCACTGGCGATGGTGCCCCGATCGGCAACGATGTCACTTCCGATGTCGCGATCCGCCGCGCCATCAACCTCGCCGTCGACCGGGACGCTCTCGTCGAAGGCGTGCTCGAGGGCTTCGGCTTCCCCGCCTTCTCGGTATCGGACGGACTGCCCTGGTCGAACCCGGCCGTCGTGTTCGAAGACGGTGATCTCGAAGGGGCCAAGGCGTTGCTCGACGAAGCCGGATGGATCAAAGGCCTCGGTTACACCGTCCGCGAGAAGAACGGACTGGAAGCCCGCTTCGAACTCATCTATCCGGCTGATGACATCATCCGCCAGTCTCTTGCGCTCGCGGTCGCCGACCAGATCCGGCAGATCGGCATCGAGATGACGCCCGTAGGCAAGAGCTGGGACGAGATCCGGATGGCGATGCACTCGGACGCCGTTCTCTTCGGGTGGGGAAGTCACGACCCCATCGAGATGTACAACCTTCATCACGGTACCCTTTCCGGTATGGAGTGGTGGAACCCCGGCTTCTATAAGAACCCCGTCGTCGACGCCTACATGGACCAGGCGCTTGCGGCGATCGATGAGGAGGAGGCTCTCGGCCTGTGGCGCAAAGCACAGTGGGACGGTGCAACAGGCATCTCGGGGTTGGCCGACGCCCCATGGTGCTGGCTTGTGAACCTCGACCACTGTTTCTTCGTCGCTGACAGGCTCGATATCGGAGACAGCCGCATCCAGCCTCACGGGCACGGTTGGCCGATAACAGCCAACATCACCGACTGGCGCTTGGAGTGATCGCTGGAGTAAACGCATGACCGCCGTCCTGACATACCTTGCAGGCAAGACGTTGCGCCTCGCTACATTGCTTGTCGCAGTATGCGCTCTTTCGTTCTGGCTGATGCACATCTCGCCCATCGATCCGGTGCAGGCTTATGTGGGTGCCGATATGATGCTCGTGAGCCCCGATCAGCGCGCAGCGATCGCCGAGCGCTGGGGACTTGACGAACCCCCGGTCGAGCAGTTCGTGCTTTGGGCCACATCGCTTGCCCGGGGAGACATGGGGACCTCGATGATCTACCGGCAGCCGGTCTCGACGGTGATAGGCGAGCGCTTCTTGGCTTCACTCGCCCTCATGGGGACCGCGTGGACGCTTTCGGGCGTGTTCGGGTTCGTGCTCGGCGTCATCGCGGGGCGGTTCCGCGGTACGCTGATCGACCGGGTCATCAGGTGGTACTGCCTCACGCTCGCCTCGACCCCGGCGTTCTGGCTCGGTCTGCTGCTGCTGATGGTCTTTGCCGTGTGGCTCGGCCTCCTGCCAGTGGGACTCGCATCGCCCGCGGGCATGCTTGCCGAGGACGTCACCTGGCTCGATCGCCTGCGCCACCTCGTCCTGCCCGCGCTCACCCTGAGTATCATCGGCGTGGCGAACATCGCGCTACACACGCGGCAGAAGCTCATCGATGTCCTGGCCAGTGACTATGCCATGTTCGCGCGCGCTCGCGGTGAATCCGAGACCGGCATCATCCTCCGCCATGGACTGCGCAACGTCGCGCTGCCCGCTCTGACATTGCAGTTCGTCGGCTTCAGCGAACTCTTCGGGGGCGCGGTCATTGCCGAGCAGGTCTTTTCCTATCCCGGGCTCGGTCAGGCGACGGTGCAGGCCGGGCTTCACGGGGACGTGCCGCTCTTGCTCGGTGCCGTCATCGTGAGCACGCTGTTCGTTTTTGTCGGCAACTTGGTCGCTGACCTGCTTTATCGCGCGATCGACCCGCGCACCAGGGCAAAGGCGCCCTCATGAACGGGGCCGCCCCCCAGACGCACCCGAGTGCCGGTCGCGTATCGTGCAGCCGCCTTGCTCTCAGCGGGCGCCAGCGCACGCTCCTGACCGCCGCGCTGGCCGCCCTCGCGCTCGGCGTGATCGTTGCGGCGGGGGTGCTGTTGCCCGACACACGCCTCGCCACCGACCTCGGCGCGAGGAACCAGGCACCCTCGCTCGCGAACCCTTTCGGTACCGACTGGCTCGGCCGCGACATGCTCACGCGCACTGCTCGCGGACTCACGACGAGCCTCGCCCTCGGCATGGCGGCGGCAAGCGTGAGCGCGCTCCTAGCACTTGCCCTCGGCATGGCGGCGGCCACACTCGGAAAGGCGGCCGACGCAGCTGTCTCGTGGCTCATCGATCTCTTCCTCAGCGTTCCGCATATCGTCTTACTGATACTCATCTCGTTTGCGTTCGGAGGGGGTGCTTGCGGGGTCATCATCGGCATCGTGTTGACGCATTGGCCCGCGCTCGCCCGGATCATACGCGCCGAGATCCTGGCGCTGCGAGGGTCGGAGTTCGTGCGCGTCTCGCGCCGACTAGGCAGATCGAACCTGCACATCGCCACCCGCCATATGTTCCCACACGTCTTCCCGCAGTTCCTCGTAGGACTCATCTTGTTGTTCCCGCATGCCATATTGCACGAGGCGGCGGTCACTTTCTTAGGTTTCGGCCTCCCGCCCCATGAACCCGCCGTAGGGATCATCCTTGCCGAGGCCATGATGCACCTGTCTACTGGGCGCTGGTGGCTGGCGCTTTTCCCAGGTCTGGCACTGCTCGCTATGGTCCGTGCGTTCGATATCCTTGGCGACAACACCCGAGCACTTCTTGACCCTAGGACAGCGCATGAGTGATCTCCTCGAGATCGTCGACGTCTCGGTGTCGTTCACGCGATATGAAGCCGGTTTGCGTCGCCAAAAGCTGGAAGTGCTCAGCGGGCTTTCGGTGGATGTCCGCCGAGGAGAGGTACTCGCGGTCATCGGCTCGAGCGGCTCGGGAAAGAGCCTGCTCGCCCACACCGTCCTCGGTATCCTGCCTGGCAACGCCGATGTAAGCGGCCTCATGCTCTTCGGTGGCGAAGAGCTCACGCCCGATCGCCAGCGGCAAGCACGCGGGCGCGAGATCGCGCTCGTGCCACAGGCCGTCACGTTCCTCGACCCGCTCATGCGCGTGGGCCCACAAGTCCGCTGGGGAGCGCCTGACAACGGCAACGGGAGCCGGACGCAGGCACAGCGGCATGTCTTCGCACGCTACGGCCTCACGTCCGAGGTCGAGCGCTCATTCCCGTCACAACTCTCCGGCGGGATGCTTCGTCGGGTGCTGCTATCGACCGCCGTGGTCTCCGGTGCCTCGCTCATCATCGCCGACGAACCCACGCCGGGACTCCATCCCGAGGCGGTCGCGGAGACGATGCGGCATCTGCGCGAGCTTGCCGACGAGGGCAGGGGCGTCATGCTCATCACGCACGACATCGAGACCGCTATCGGCATCGCTGACCGGATCGCGGTCTTATACTCAGGGACCGCCGTGGAGGTCTGTCCGGCGCGCGACTTCGTGTCAGACGGCGAGGCGCTCCGGCATCCGTACTCGCACGCGCTCTGGCGTGCGCTTCCGGGTAACGGTTTCACGCCCATGACGGGCGCCCAGCCGTCCTACGGCGACCTGCCGAACGGCTGCCTGTTCTACCCGCGCTGCGACCGTGCGACGCGCGAGTGCGCCGAGGAGCGCCCAGCGCTTCGTGACGTGCGAGACGGGACGGTGAGGTGCATCCATGTCACTTGAAGCCCGTGCCGTCGGTTTTCGCTACGGTTCAGGCCCATGGGTCTTCCGAAAGTTCGACATCACCGTGGGCGCTGGCGAGATGGTGGGGCTGCTCGGACCGAGCGGCTGCGGCAAGACCACGCTCGCGCGCTTGCTCGCAGGGCACGAGGACCCGCGCGAGGGCAGGGTCCTCTTCGACGGTGCAGCACTGCCGCGTGCCGGGTACTGCCCAGTGCAACTCGTGTCGCAACATCCCGAGCACGCGGTCAACCCGCGATGGCGGATGCGCGACATCATGTGTGAGGGATGGTCGATGGCAGAAGATACGATGGAGATGCTCAGCATACAGCCCGAGTGGCTGGACCGCTACCCCAGTGAGCTTTCCGGCGGCGAGATCCAGCGCTTCTGTGTGGCACGCACTCTTTCGCCGAGTACCCGGATCCTCATCGCGGACGAGATGACGACGATGCTCGACGCGATCACCCAGGCGCAGCTCTGGCGTGCTGTACGCGAGACCGTGGACCAGCGTGGCCTCGGCGTGCTCGTTGTCAGTCACGAGCGGGCGCTGATCGACGCTCTGTGCGACCGGACGGTTGCTCTGGAGGCGGCCGACGCGCCGGAGCCATAGAGGCATCGATGCTATCCAAGCAGACTTCTCCCCACACTGACCTACGACCCGGCCCACACCCGATCAAGACGGATTTCGTCGCCTTTTGGTATTGCCTCACCTTGTAACACGTGATACCTTACACCGATATCATCCGTGCCGGATGTTTATAGATGCATTGTTTCGGGCATAATATGCAGCCAAAATGCATTTTTCACGGTGATTATCGTTCCTAAGGGATGGGGACCGAATGCCGCAGGACTACTTGACTCTAGGAATGTTCGTGATCGTCGGGCTGTTGTTCACAGCCGCCGCGGTCACTGCCTCCAACCTGCTCAGTCCGTCGGCACCCAGCGCGGCCAAAAGTGCCACTTACGAGTGTGGAAGTAAGCCCATCGGTCTGCCCTGGGTCCAGTTCCGAGTCGGCTACTACGTATACGCACTGCTCTTTCTCGCCTTCGACATCGAAACGGTATTTCTCTTTCCCTGGGCGCTCGCGTTCGGCCTGATGGGCATGGAAGTCCTTTGGGCCATGACGATATTCGTCATCATCCTCGACATCGGACTCGTGTACGCATGGAAAGAGGGTGCATTCGAGTGGCGATAGACAAGCTGACAGGCGAGAATTCGCTCGCCTTCATCAAAAGTGAACAGCTCTTCGACTATGCCAGGAGCAACTCCCTTTGGTACCTGGCTTTCGGGAGCGCGTGTTGCGCGATCGAGGGCTTGATGCATGCAAGTGGTCCGCGCTTCGACTTCGATCGCATGGGTGTGTTCTTCCGCGCCTCACCGCGTCAGGCCGATGTCATGATCGTTGCTGGGACCGTCAACCTCAAACTTGCCGAGACGGTCCGTACCCTGTATGACCAGATGCCCGAGCCCAAGTGGGTCGTTGCCTTCGGGGCATGCGCCAACACTGGAGGCCCTTTCCGCGAATACCCCAATGTGCTCTTGGGGGTCGACAAGATATTGCCGGTGGATGTGTACGTTCCGGGATGCCCTCCGCGCCCGGAATCCATCCATTTCGCCTTCAGGGAGCTGCAGAAGAAGATCAGGGGAAGAGCGGAGGAGCGCCTTGAGGCCAGACGTGACAGCCGTTGATCGGGCGCTAACATCCTTCGGGTCCAAGTATTCGGTCTGCGATGCGCAGGTCGGTATCATCGTCGCCTGCGACCAAAGCGACGCCCTGCCCATACTGCAGGCTCTTCGTGACAGCGAGCTCGACTTTGCGATGCTTCTCGACCTGTTCGGTCGTGACGTCGATGGAAAGATCGAGATCACATATCACTTGCGCTCCTACTCCAGGGACCAGGAGCTTTACGTACGCTGTCACCTCGATCACGACGGCGACCTGCACTCCGTTTGGACTGTTTACCCCTCGGCGCTCATGCCAGAGCGTGAAACCGCTGAGCTCTACGGCCTGACCCTGAGCGATCACCCCAATCCCAAACGCCTTCTCACAACAGATGGAGTGCCTCCGCTGTTGCGCAAGTCGGTTCCGATCCGCACCGTCGAGGAGGTGCGCAGCCGGTGACCGAACCTCACTTCACAGTCACGGAATCCGGGCTGATGACGCCCGAAGGGATGTACATCCCGGGTGAGCCACCCAAGGGCATCCGTCGGATCCCGAAGGGCGTGGATCGCCTCGGCACGGAGCACCTGATCGTCAACATGGGACCGCAACATCCTTCGACACACGGAGTCTTGCACCTCATCGTCGAGCTTGACGGCGAGGAGGTCGTCACCGTAGAGGTGTCGATCGGTTTCCTCCACCGAGGGATCGAGAAGCTGGCAGAGTCGCGACGATTCGATCATCTCGGCACGCTCATGGACCGGGGGGACTATGTCTCGGTGATCCATGGCGAACAGGCGGTTGCACTGGCTGTCGAGAAGCTGATGGAGATCGAGGTACCCGCAAAGGCGGCGTGGATCCGTACGCTTACGGCAGAGTTGACCCGTCTGGCGAGTCATTTGGTCTGGTTCGGGACGTTCGGACTGGACACAGGTGCGATGGGGCAGTTCTTGTACGCGATGCGCGATCGGGAGGTGCTGCTCGACATCCTCGAGGAGATCTCCGGCCAGCGCATGATGTTCAACTACGTCCGCCCAGGAGGCGTCGTAGCCGACCTGCCGACGGGTATCGAGTCGAGAATCCTCTCCTTCTGCGACACCTTCGAGGTCTACCTCGAGGAGCACGATGCGCTTCTGGGTGGCAACGAGATCTTTCAGGCGCGGGTCAAGGGTATCGGTGTCGTGAGCAAAGAGACCGCTCTGGCCTTCGGCCTGACCGGGGCTAACTTGCGGGCATCCGGACTGGGCTTCGATGTTCGCCGGGATCGTCCATACGACGCATACCCTGAGCTGGAGTTCGACATACCCATAGGCACCATAGGGGACTCGTGGGACCGCTACACGGTGCGCATGGAGGAGATGCGTCAATCACTGAGGATGATCAGGCAGCTCGTGGGCGGGATGCCCGGCGGGCCGTTCACTGCCAAAGTCCCCAAAGTGCTGCGCCCCCCGGCCGGCGAGGTGTACGCCTCAGTCGAATCCAGCCGAGGAGAGACCGGCATCCACCTGTTCACTGACGGAGGCACCACGCCGTATCGCATGCACTACAGGGCCGCCTCGCTCTTCACATGTCAGCTGTTCGAGGAGATCCTTCCGGGACACTTGTTCGCTGATGCGTGTATGTTGTTGGGCTCCTTCGACATCATGCTAGGAGAGGTGGACCGATGAGCCCTGAACTCGCATCTCTTCTTCGCATATTGGCGGCTGTAGGTCTCATGCTCATGAACGGCGTGATCCTTATCTACATGCTCCGTCGTGTACTCGGTCGGCTGCATCAGCGTCTCGGACCCGTCCACGTCGGTCCACAAGGGCTGCTGCAGACGCCGATGGACGTCTTGAAGTTGCTCACCAAGGAAGACATCACGCCAACTAACGTCGACAAGGCACTCTATTTCATCGCGCCGGCGGCTGTCTTCACCCCATCGTTGATGGCGTACGCGGCTATTCCGTTCTCGCCGACCTGGATGGTCACGGACCTCGACACTGGGCTGTTATACACATTGGTGGTCATGTCTTTGGTCTCGATGGGACTGTTGATGGCCGGGTGGGCCAGCGCTAACAAGTGGTCGTTGATCGGCGGCATGCGCTCGGTAGGACAGCACATCGCATACGAGATACCGCTACTCCTCTCGGTCCTCCCTGTGGTCATGTATGTGGGCACTCTCAATCTGAGCAGCATTGTGGAGGCGCAATCCGGTACCTGGTTGGGGATACTTCCGCAGTGGTTCATCACCAACCCGCTGTTCTGGCCGGCGTTCATCATCTTCATCGTGTCTGCGCTGATCAAGGTCAATCAGACCCCCTTCGACATGTCTGAGGCCGAGTCCGAGCTGGTCGCCGGATTCGCGACCGAATACTCGTCGATGAAGTTCGGCTTGTTCTTCCTATCGGAGTTCAGTAACTCCTTCATCGTCTCGGCATTGGCGGTCACTCTCTTCTTCGGCGGATGGACGCTGCCGTTCGTTCCCGATGAGGTGCTCGCCCCGATTGCGCCTGTGGTGTTCATGCTCAAGGTGTACGTCGGCATTTTCGTCCTTATGTGGATCAGGGGCACACTGCCCCGGGTCAGGATGGATCACCTCATGCAGTTCGCGTGGAAGATTCTGATTCCTGCGGTGCTCACCTGGATCCTGGTTTTCGGCTTCATCATCAAGCTCTTCGACCTGGGAAGGCCGGTGGGCTGAGGTGTGGGGCAAAGGGATACTCAATGGCATGCGGATTACCATGCGCAACATGCTGCGGGGGCCGATCACGGTCCGCTACCCGTACGAGAGGGTCACGCTGCCCGAGCGTGCGCGCTGGGCCGTTGAGGTTGTCCGCGACGAGTCGGGAGCACACAAGTGCACCGCATGCATGACGTGCGTTCGCGCGTGCCCGGACCACATACTGGACCTACAATTCACAACTGCCGAGGACAAATCCAAGCACATCGATTACCTGCGGTATGAGATGGGCGCCTGCATGATGTGCGGGCTGTGTGTTGAAGCTTGCCCGTTCGGCGCACTCAAGATGGGCCAGGATTATGAGCTCGCGAAATATACCAGGGATGAGCTGACCGTCGACCTCATGGTGGACGAGCCAGCGGCAGCGCCCGTGCGCGCCAAGCGGGCCTCGGAAGCTCCTGCAGCGGGTGGCGCGAAGGATGCAAGGGGAGGTGACTCCGATGGGTGAGAGCGTGAACACGATCGCATTCTTGGTGTTGGCGCTAGCGGCCGTCGGTGGAGCCGTTGGAATGCTTACCTCACGAAACATCATGTACGCGGCGTTCTGGCTGCTGTGGACGATGCTTTCTGTCGGAGGCCTTTATCTGCTGCTCTCCGCCGAGTTCCTCGCCCTCATCCAAGTCATGGTCTACGCCGGCGCCGTATCGGTGCTGATGCTGTTCGTCATCATGCTGACTCTTCGCCGACGCGAGGATGCCGTGCGGTCCCTGGACTTCTCGCCATCAGCGGCACTCTTGGCAGCGGTGTTCCTCGGGATAATGTATTACGGGATTTCGAATGCGACGTTCCCTGAGGTCGCGCCTTTGGCAGAGGCGCCGAACACTGCTGATCTGGGAGTCGTCCTGTTCACGATGGAGGGCGGCTGGTTGCTGCCGTTCGAGATCTCCGCTTTGGTGTTGCTGGCCGCACTAGTTGCGGCTGTCTGGTGGACGAAAGGTCAGGACAGCAAATGAACATCGGACTCGAGGCTTTCCTGGGACTTTCTGCGGTGCTCTTCGCACTGGGGCTTTATGGAGCACTCTCGAAGCGCAGCGCTGTGATGGTGCTGATGTCGCTGGAGCTGATGGCGGTGGCCGTCGGCTTGAACCTTGTGGCTTTCTCGCGCTTCGTCACACCTGAGGCGATGACCGGACAGGCATTCGCCATATTCGCGATGGTCGTCTCGGCGGCTGAGATCGGTCTGGCGCTCGCCATCGTCATCGCGATCTATCGTCATGCACGCTCGGTCGAGCTTTCGGCCTTGGAAAGATTGAAGGGGTAGCGGGTGACATACATCCCAGCCATACCCCTGCTTCCGGCGCTCGCATTCCTCGCGCTGCTACCGCTGTCGTGTGCTGCTCGCAATCGTGCGATCTGGCTGCCGCTGGGCGCAATCGTAGTGTCCCTCGTCCTATCGCTCATGGCGTTTGCGGCGGTCTGGCCGGGCGGTGCCGAGAAGGCCGCCGAGCCCGTCTACCACGAGTCGATACCCATTGCGACGGTCGGAGAGGGCACCATCGACCTGGGCCTTAGGCTCGATCCGATCTCGGCCGCGATGCTCCTCGTAATCACGGTCGTGGCGCTTTGCGTGCAGGTGTTCTCTCTGGGCTACATGCGCAAGGACCCGCGCGTGGGCTGGTACTATGCCGTGCTGTCCCTGTTCACCGCCGCCATGCTGGCGTTGGTGCTCGCCGATAACTTCCTGATGCTCTACATCATGTGGGAGATCATGGGGCTGTGCTCGTATCTCCTGATTGGCTTTTGGCACGAGAAGGAAGGGCCACGCAAAGCCGCGCTCAAGGCGTTTCTGACGACTCGGGTCGGGGATATCGGGTTTGCGATCGGGCTTTTCGTGATGTTCGTGACCGTCGGCAGCTTCGAGTTCGATGCGGTGCTCGGTTCGGCTGCCGAATGGGCTCCCGGAGTAGCCACCACCGTCGCGTTGCTGCTGTTCTTCGGAGCGATGGGCAAGTCTGCGCAGGTGCCGTTGCATGTGTGGTTGCCCGACGCAATGGCAGGCCCGACGCCCGCCTCGGCGCTAATTCACGCAGCCACGATGGTCGCAGCCGGCGTCTATCTGGTCGCCCGCTCGATGCCGATATTCGAGGCCAGCGGGGTCGCGCTGCAGGTTGTGCTGGTAGTGGGACTGATCACCGCGATAGTCGGCGGACTGCTCGCACTGGTCCAGCACGACATCAAGAAGGTGCTTGCGTACTCTACTATCAGCCAGCTCGGGTACATGTTCATCGCGCTTGGCGTCGGTAGCGTGATCGCTGGGATGTACCACCTGATCACCCATGCGTTCTTCAAGTCGCTGCTCTTCCTCGCAGCTGGCGTGCTCATCCACGCGTATCACAATCAAGACATGCGCAAGATGGGCGGGGCCGCACGGGCGCTACCGATCACGTCGGCTGTGTTCGCTGTCGGCTCTTTGGCGCTCGCCGGCATCTTCCCGTTCTCGGGCTTCTGGTCCAAAGACGAGATCATCCTCGTGCTCACGAAGGACGGACATTATCTAGCCGCTGCCGGAGCACTGTTCGCCGGCTTCATCACCGCATTCTACGTGGCGC
>JAMDCK010000054.1 GCA_023488435.1 Actinomycetota bacterium | reverse complement strand
TGAACTCGACCGTCGTCCCAACAGCATCGCCCACGGCTAGCCCGAGAAGGCAGCCTCGGTATCGACTGCGAAGATCCACTGGCTCTCCAAACGTATCTACTCGGTCCGCATCCGGCGGATGACCTGTCCCTCAGACCGCTTGAACGACGATTCCGCCAAACCGCGCTTCCCCTGCGACGCACTCGACCCCGTCGATGAAGCAACGTGTGTCGTCGTACGGCGAATCATCGTCCCTGTACACGCCGAGGCACCCAAGGCCCATCGTCCCAGGCAGGTTGAAGAATGCAACCGGCCGGCCGTCTATGGACACGGCGCGTCCGACGCACGTCCTGCAAGCGTATCGAGGGTAGCGTGGCACCTTGTCGACCTCCGCACCGCACACAGCGCATTGCTGCACAGAAACACACCTCCCATCGATAAGCCGATCATCCGCCTCACATCGAACTTGCCTGCACGCGGCGTCCTGCAACGATCACTCTACCCGAGACCGAGTATCGCAAATGCCGAAAGGGCCGCCAGCGGTGCGTAAATGGCTTCGGACAACACTCCGAGCAAGGCTTCGGCCCAGCTCGCGCGTCCCGAAATGGCATCACCGATCTCACTTGCGGCGAACATGGCGAACCAGATCAGCGAGTACATCAGCCACCCGCCCGGCCAACCAAGGTGCAGGATCAGCACGAAAGCCGCTGCCGTCCCCAGCTTCGTGACGAACACGCCAAGCAGAAAGCGCTGCGGCGATGTCTCCGACGGGATGTCGACCAGGCGCAGCACACTGGCGCCCGCGTAGACGACGAATGGAACGACGTAGATGATCGCCAGGACCGCTACTATTGCGAGAACGAGCGTCATTGGGAGTCACCCCTTTCGTTGCTAGCAATTGACAACTTGTTGTCCGCGGCCCTCAGCCTCCGGAAGCTACGAGCATCGCCGATGAGCTGGGCAGGTACCCTGATCCCCCCTTGAGAGGCGATACACACCAAATACTAATCTTGATACGGCTTCTGTGTTGACCGGACGCGCTTGCTTTTTCTAGTTTGGCCTAACTTCGTTCGGGATGACCAACGATGCGCCTCGTGCGTCGCTCGAGCCCGACGATAGCCCACCTGACCCGTTGCCTGTGTTGATCCCATTGTTAGGCCGTCAGCGCGACTTCCATCTTTCGCGACGCATCACACCTGTGCACATGGTGCACCTCCTGGCATCAGGAATCAATTCTGCCAACAGCTCGTTACTGACGTGCTCATAGTCGCGATCCCATTCTCTGGCGGCGACGGTGAGTGTACGGAGCTGGAACCAGAAGGACCACACAGCAAGCAGTTCCTCTCCGTCCGGACTGCGTTCAATGGTTCGTGGAGAGAAGCGCTGTCCGTCCGAGATGATGTAGACGTTCGCGGTATGGAAGGAGCCGTGAGCTAGGTCGGACAGGTAGTTGTAGACGACGCCATGCACGTTCTCCAGGCCCAGCTGAGCCGCTTTGTCCGACCAGTCCCTCACCTTGTGCGGCGGATCGCTGGACTGTTGGAGATAGGGCTCGGCGTACGGAGGATGGTTGGGGAACTGGGCTTTCGCCGAGCGCTTGCCGCACAGTGCATGGAACCTACGATAGAGGCGTGCATACTCCGCACCAAGCTCGCCGAGCGACCGCTTCCAGATCTCACCGTCGTCAAGGGGGGCCAGCAACAAGGAGGAAGACGACAGCCAGTCTTCGTACGCGACGCGGACAAGGGGTACGGCTGGCACGTAATGACCTCCCTCGAAGAGACGGGTGAGCGCGAGAGTACGATCCTGCGTCCGAAGCGCGTAGTACTGCGCAATCGCCCGACGAATATTCACAGGTCCCTGAATGTTGACCATCTCCTTGGAGATGCGGGCGAGCAGCTGGGACTGATTCTTCCAACAGTAACGCGTCATGGAATCGGTCTAACGTTCTCTACAGCCTGAGTGGCGACGCTCTCCTCCGTCGCTGCACTAGAGTCTACGCTTGCTGCGCGGAGCCCACTCGAAGCTGGGGCTGGACACTCCGGTGGCCTGATTGGCGCTACCGTTACCATGGCGACTCCGGGTGCGCCGCGAGTGCTTCGATGTCGATCAAGTATTCGAGTAGGCGCTGCGCGTCCTCGCACGCAGCCACGTACTCAGGATCGCCAGCGGATCCTACAGGCACAGGGTGTCGCCGGACGAAGTCGCGGCACACGTAGTTGTGGTAGCGGGCAGCCCACTCGTACTTGCCGCGCACCCCAGGATTCGCAACGTAGGTCACTAGACCATGAGACACAGTGCTGGCGTGGCCCTCGATGTGCTCGATGCTTACTCCGGACTCTGGGAACAACATGAAGGCGATAGCAAGGTAGTTCAAGAAGAATACGCCGTCAGCATCGCGCAGCACGTAATCGCTGCTGGGCGCATACCGTGGGAGGCCATAGAACTCTCCGTGTAGCTGCAGGAGTTCTACCGCGGAGTCCGTCAGGGCCAACCGGGGTGCCCCGCCACGTTTCTCCGCGGCGACCGCATCCAGCAAAGCCGGCCCGAAAACAACGTCGTCGCCCATGTAGTGGTCGCCGAAAGCGATTCCTCCACGCGCAAGAAAGCCCGCTGCGGCCAGGTTCGCTTGGAACTGCGCAAACAGCTCCAAGATGTCGAGTAGTTCGATTTCGCCCAGTCCGGTATCAAGGATGGGGTAGCCCACGACCACGTTATCAGTAAAGGCCTTGAGTTCGTAGAGGTGCCGCCCATGTACTGAGTTATGCGAGTGCATAGCCCCGTGGACGCGAGTCATGGCGCGGTAGATGCGCAACAGGAACTCATCGCCGCGGTCGTCTTCTACCGCTTCGCGGCTCAACGCGTCGTACCCCAAAATGTCCGCGTAGCAGACAATTGACGGCCTCATTCTGGGGGAATCACCCTGGGCGCAGTATGCACCCAGTGAGCCCAACATCCATTGCCTCCCAGAGGTGTCCAAAAATGTTTGTGCCGATGCTCATCATACTCCAGATGCTCTACCTTGCGGTATACGACACCTTTAATGTGTCTCACTTCTGTGAACTCCGCCGAGGTCACTCTGGGTCACCCGATGCCTCGATGCCACCGTTCTAGTTGTCACGACCAGACAGAATGCGCTCTGCCCAGACTACTGCCCGCCAAAAGTGTGCCTTGGAGGCCTCGCGAGTTCCCGTGCGGTCCAAACCAGTCCTAGTAGTCGCACACTCCCTGCGTCATCCCTGCGCTCTTCGGTTTCACCTGCGAGCGAAGCTAACCAGGGGAGGTCGGATCAAACGTCGCTCGCCAGTCTCGTCGCGGGATCCCTTCTCAAGAGGCGGGTTCCACATCTCGCGTGCGGACCATCTTCGCCGCCACATTGAAATCTTCCTGCACCACCGAGAACAGCTCGAACTCGATTTCCTCTTCGCTTCGAGTCAAGAGCATCTCCGGGGTGGCACTTCGCCGCAAACAGTTGTATGCGGCCTCGCGTGCCACGAAGGCTATCTCGGCTCCAGTGAACCCGCCCATCGCGCTCGCCAGAGTCGGCAAATCAACGTCCTGCGCTAAAGGCATCCTGCGGGTGTGGATTTCGAGTATCTTCAGGACTCCGTCCGGACTAGGATGTCGAATCTCAAGTACGTAGTCGAACCGACCAGGTCGGCGCACTGCCTCATCAAGCAACTCCAAGCGATTCGTGGAAGCAATCACGCAAACATTCTCGTAGGTCTCCATTCCGTCCATCAGAGTGAGGAGTTGGTTGACGAAGACGGATTCATGGCGCACGCTCTCCTCACTGGATCGCTTCTGCGCAATCGAGTCGATCTCATCGAAGAAAATTATTGAAGGCGCATGAGCGCGTGCTTCGTCAAAGACCTTGCGCAGGTTCTCCTCTGACTGACCGACATATTTGTTGAAGAGTTCGGGCCCGCGTATCGAGATGAAGTGCGCGCTGATGTCATTGGCAATCGCCTTGGCAATCAGTGTCTTTCCGCAGCCTGGAGGACCGTAAAGAAGAATCCCTTTGTGCGGGGCAATACCGAGGTGCTTGAAGAGAGCTGGGTGTCTGAGCGGAAGCTCTATAACCTCCCGAATCATGTCCAAAATCTCATCAACACCGCCGATGTCATCGAAAGAAACAGCGGGTATGTGACGCTTCTTGCTGATTCGTTGGACCAGTTCATCAAAGGTGTCGGTCAGATCGATGGAGAGGCCGAAACCCGCACCGTGACTGAGTTTTCGCGGCACTACGCCAATCGCGGACTGCTGAATGGTGCTGCCATTGCACTGCTCCTCATAAACAACCTTCCAGGAAGACTCATCCCCTAGTTCGAGTTCCGACGGGAGACTGTCAATCCGGTCGCGGACCACATCAAGATCGAAGTAGGGACATGTATCTGCGAGGGTTGAACTCGCCTCCCGGGTGATGGCCGCAGCCAGCTCCTTTTTGTCAATGATCCAGGCACTCATGTCTTCATTGAAACTTCCGAACTGGAACCAGTAGCGAGAACCGCGATTCATCTCGTACATCGAGGGCGGCAGCTCCGCTTGGATGACCTGGAAGTACCTGCAGCCCCATCCCGAGCCATATGATTCGTTGCAATATTCGTCAGGAAGAACAGCCGCTTCACGCCTGTCCGAACATTGCAGCACGCTGAGAATTTTGCGGAACTTTTGAGCATCAGCGACCCGCCCGTTGACTAGGAGGTGCGCACCCTTCCAGCCACGGACGGTCTCAAACAGTCTTTCGAGGGCGCGATGACGCAAACGCATCTCGTCAGCACCCACGGTGAGCCTATACGGCTGTTTCGGGTCGTCAGGTTCGAAGAAGTCTTCGAACTTGCGGGCGGTCGAAAGCGCTTCAGGCAGACTCGGCGATGGGCTTCTGGGGATAACCAACTCGATCGCGATTCCCAATGAGTCCTCCCGTAGTTGAGCGTCTAACACTGTTTATACCTAAACCTCATCATACTCGAAGCGCCCTACTTTACGGCAGAAGCTACTGCGAATCTTACTTAGTTCGCCATAGCGCCCACCCCCCTCACCGCGCACCATGCTTCACGAAGCTCCCCTCTTCGAGCCCGCGCCACGCGACCTGCTCGCGAAGCGGCTTGCCCGACACCAGCAGGAACCGCGCGCCTTCCTCGGCAGATGAGATTGGGATTGAGTCGCCGTTGCCGAATAGCACCAGCATGCCGTCTTCGGCGGTTGTCGGCGTTGCCTGCGCGCCGTCTGCGTGGATTCCTGGGTTAGTCAGCCACTGGCCGATAGTAGGT
>JAMDCK010000053.1:2725-9785 GCA_023488435.1 Actinomycetota bacterium | reverse complement strand
CGCTCGCTGCGCGGGGCGCAGTTCCGCCGCTGGGCCACGGAGCGCCTGCGCGAATACCTCGTCAAGGGCTTCACCCTGGACGACGAGCGCCTGAAGAACCCGGATTCCGGAGTGTATTTCGAGCAGTTGCTGGAGCGCATCCGCGACATCCGCTCTTCGGAGAAGGTGTTCTGGCGCAAAGTGCTGGACATCTATGCGACCAGCATCGACTACGACCCTTCGGCGGAATCGTCGCAACAGCTATTCGCGGCCATCCAGAACAAGATGCATTGGGCCACCCACGGCCACACAGCTGCTGAAGTGATCGTGCAGCGGGCCGACGCCAGCCAACCCAACATGGGGCTCACCAGCTTCGGCGGTTCGCATCCGCGTCGCTCGGAAGTCGTCATCGCCAAGAACTACCTCAGCGCCGAAGAGCTCGATACGCTCAATCGGATCGTCGTGGCGTATCTGGAATTCGCGGAGCTGCAGGCACGCGGCCGACGCACCATGAGCATGCAGGATTGGATTCGCAAGCTCGATGATTTCCTGAGACTGGGCGAGCACGAGGTGCTGACGCACGCAGGCCAGGTATCCGCAGAGGTCGCGCGGCTCAAAGCCGAGGCCGAATACGACGACTACCAGCGACAGCTCGATGCCTTGCCATCACCCATCGAGCGCGACATGACCGCGGCGCTTGAGGCGGCAGCGAAGAAGCTGCCTGACCCGCAGGGCAAGCGGCCATGAAGCTCCACTTCGAGCCCGACCTCGACTATCAGCTCCAGGCGATCAAGGCCGTCTGCGACCTGTTCCGCGGGCAGGAGATCGGCCGCACGGATTTCACGGTCACCAAGGCCGCCCTCGGCGCGACGCCGGATATGTACGACACGGGCCTGGGCATCGGCAATCGCCTCACGCTGCTCGACGACGAGCTGCTGCGAAACCTTGGCGACATCCAGATGCGCCACGGTCTGCCTCCTTCGGCGACGCTTGCCTCGGGTGACTTCACCGTCGAGATGGAGACCGGCACCGGCAAGACCTACGTCTACCTGCGCACGATCTTCGAGCTGAACAAGCTCTACGGTTTCACCAAGTTCGTCATCGTGGTGCCGTCGGTGGCGATCAAGGAGGGCGTGTACAAGTCGCTCCAGATCACCGAGGAGCATTTCAGGGGGCTGTACGCCGGCGCGCCTTTCGATTACTTCCTCTACGACTCGGCCAAGCTCGGCCAGGTGCGCAACTTCGCCACCAGCGCCAACATCCAGATCATGGTGGTCACGGTCGGGGCCATCAACAAGAAGGACGTCAACAACCTCTACAAGGACAGCGAGAAGACCGGCGGCGAGAAACCCATCGACCTGATCCGGGCGACCAGCCCCATCGTCATCGTGGACGAACCGCAGAGCGTCGACGGCGGTCTCCAGGGCCAGGGCAAGGCGGCGCTCGACGCGATGAATCCGCTTTGCACGCTGCGCTACTCGGCGACCCATGTGGACAAGCACCACATGGTCTACCGGCTGGATGCGGTGGATGCGTACGAGAAGCGGCTGGTCAAGCAGATCGAGGTTGCCTCGGCAACGGTTGAGGACGCTCACAACAAGCCCTACGTCCGCCTGGTCTCGGTGAGTAACCGGCGCGGCTCGATAAGCGCGCGCGTCGAGCTGGATGTGGGGACCAAGGGTGGCGGGGTGCGCAGGCAGGAAGTCACCGTGCAAGACGGCGATGACCTGGAGCAGACGACCGACCGGGCCGTCTATGCCGACTGCCGGATCGGCGAGATCCGCGTGGCCAAGGGCGACGAGTACCTGGAGCTGCGCGTGCCCGGCGGCGAGCGATATCTGCGGCCGGGGCAGGCCTTCGGCGATGTGGACGCGCTGGCGGTGCAGCGCGAGATGATCCGGCGCACGATCCGCGAGCACCTCGACAAGGAGCTGCGGCTGGGTCCGCAGGGCATCAAGGTCCTGTCGCTCTTCTTCATCGACACGGTGGCGAAGTACCGGTCCTATGACGCCGATGGCAACCCGGTCAAGGGCGAGTACGCGCGCATCTTCGAGGATGAGTACCGCCGCGCCGCGAATCTGCCCGATTACAGCACGCTGTTCGAGGACGTGGATCTCACCCACGCCGCCGAGGCGGTGCACAACGGCTACTTCTCGATCGACAAGAAGGGTGGCTGGACCGACACTTCGGAGAACAACCAGGCCAACCGCGATAACGCCGAGCGCGCCTACAACCTGATCATGAAGGACAAGGAGAAGCTGCTCGGCTTCGAGACGCCGCTGAAGTTCATCTTCTCCCACTCGGCACTCAAGGAAGGTTGGGACAACCCCAACGTCTTCCAGATATGCACACTGCGCGACATCCAGACCGAGCGCGAGCGTCGCCAGACCATCGGCCGGGGCTTGCGCCTGTGCGTCAACCAGCAGGGCGAACGCATCCGCGGGTTCGAGGTCAACACGCTCACCGTGGTCGCGATGGAGAGCTACGAGCAATTCGCCGAGAACCTGCAAAAGGAGATCGAGCAGGACACCGGCATCCGCTTCGGCGTCGTGGAGCCGCATCAGTTCGCGGGCGTCGCCGTCACGCAGCCGGATGGCAGCACCGCGCCGCTGGGCGTGCAGCAGTCCGAGGCGCTGTGGGAGCACCTCAAGGCGGCAGGCCACATCGACGCCAGGGGCAGGGTGCAGGATTCGCTCAGGCAGGCACTGAAGGATGGCACGCTGGTGGTGCCGGAGTCCTTCTCGGCAGAGGTCGACCAGATCGCGGGCATCCTGCGGAAGCTGGCTGGGCGGCTGGAGATCAAGAACGCGGATGAACGCCGACAGGTGCGCACTCGGCAGGCGGTGCTCCACGGCCCCGAGTTCAAGGCGCTGTGGGACCGCATCAAGCACAAGACCACCTATCGGGTGCAGTTCGACAACGAGAAGCTGATCGAGAGCTGCATCGAGGCGGTGCGGCGCGCGCCCGCGATCCCGAAGACGCGCCTGCAGTGGCGCAAGGCCGACATCGCCATCGGGAAGTCGGGAGTGGAGGCGACGGAGCGAGAAGGGTCCGCGACGGTCGTGCTCGACGAGAGCGACATCGTGCTGCCCGACCTGCTCACGAACCTGCAGGAACTCACGCACCTCACGCGGCGCAGCATCCAGCGGATCCTGGCCGGGAGCGGTCGGCTCGACGACTTCAAGCGCAACCCGCAGATGTTCATCGAGCTTTCAGCCGAGGCCATAAACCGCTGCAAGCGGCTCGCCGTGGTGGACGGCATCAAGTACCAGCGGTTGGGCGACGGGGAATACTACGCCCAGGAGCTCTTCGAGCAGGAGGAGCTGACCGGCTACCTCAAGAACCTGCTGGACTCCACCAAGGGCGTGTACGAGCAGGTGGTCTACGACTCGCAGGTCGAGCGCACCTTCGGCGATGGCCTCGAGAAGAACACCGCCATCAAGGTGTACGCCAAACTGCCGGGCTGGTTCAAGGTTCCCACTCCGCTAGGCAGCTACAACCCGGATTGGGCGGTCCTGGTGGAAGAGAGCGGTGAGGATCGCGTCTACTTCGTGGTGGAAACGAAGGGCAGTCTGTTCGCCGACGAGTTCCGTGACGCCGAGAAGGCCAAGATCGAGTGCGGAAAGGCGCACTTCAAGGCGCTGGAGGTCAGGGAGCATCCCGCGGAATACATCGTGGCGCATGAGGTTGAGGATTTGTTGGCGCAATATGCCGCCGGTGGAGAGGCGATAGCCTCGCTGGAGGAGGGACACGAATAATGCCTACTGATTATCCAAGTTGGGTCCATGGCTCAACACCGCATACCCACCGCGATGCAGTGCCAACTCGAACCCGAGCGGTCGTGGATGTTCCGGCCATCCGTGTATCCGGTGCTACATACCGTGGCTCTCGTCCAATCACCGGAGTATTCGAACTGGTCAGTACCAAGCCACAATTAGTCGTCGGCGAAGAGCGCTTCGAAGTTTACTGTGCTTGGTTCGGAGTCAAACCGCCCACCAAGTATCCGCGGCTGGACGTTCGTCTAGGCACATACGAATTACTGCCCAGCTACACCGGGGTCGTCATTGACAACCTGTCGAACGGCCCTGCCGTCATGCTGGAAGAAGTTGAGGCTACGGACGTTCAGCTACCAGAAGAATTGAGCCCGATAGGCTTGGTTGAAGGTGCAGTCCGCACTATCACAGTCAACGCCTACGAGCGTAATTCGGAGGCGCGCCGCCGGTGCATTGCGGCTCATGGGACCAAGTGCAGTATCTGCAACTTCAGCTTCGGCGAACGATATGGTGCTGAGGCTGAAGGGTACATCCATGTGCATCACTTGGTCCCGCTAGCAGAGATCGGTGGCGAGTATGAAGTCGATCCAGTCAAAGACCTGCGGCCAGTTTGCGCCAACTGTCACGCCGTATTGCATCTTGGAAGACGGTGTCGGGAAATCGAGGAAGTCAAGCGACTGCTGCGCTAAATGGAGAGGTTGCGGGAATCCATCGTGGTATAGTTTCTATACCGTTTGGCCTATATCTCGGAGGGCGCAGTGTTGTTCGAGTTTGACGAATCCAAGAGTCACGTATCGCAACGACATGATTCGCCTCGTATCGGTGCGGCGATCACGGCAGAAAGAGGTGGCTCTGTATGAAGGCGATTGAGTTCGACAAGAAGTTCGACGAGGGCACCGAGGACATCATCGAGGACCTCGATCTCAAGAGTAAGCGTCGTCCTTTGCTCGAAGCCCGGCGAGTCAATGTGGACTTCCCTGCGTGGATGGTCGATTCGCTCGATCGCGAGGCCAAGCGTCTTGGAGTCACGCGGCAGTCGGTAATCAAGATGTGGATCGCCGAACGCCTTGAGCGCAAGGCATCCTAGTCAGCGTTGACTGCCTAGGAGACCATCCAGCCCGCCGAAGGTCCGACCAGTGTGCTAAACTGAAGCAACCAGGACACGTAGGGGCGCGGCTGGTATAGCACCAGTCGGCAGGGCATGACTGGAGGGGTTGTTGTGAAACGATTGAGAGACGGCGGAGGACCTAGTCGACTGAGGCGGCTGTTTTTGGCCGGGGGAATCAGCTTGATGCTCGTACTGACGACGTGGATTCTGATGATCTACTTCGATTCCGATTTTTCCAGGATGCTCGCGTTCATATTCGTCCAATTCCCGGCCATGCTGGTCGCCAATGTTCTCGCCCTAGTCGATGTTGGTAGCGCTTGGGCGATAGCCGATGGGCTGAGCTTCGTAGTGGCTTGGATGATATGGACCGGCATCACCTACGCCATTCTCGCCAGACTGTACGACCCAGCTCAGGTCGCCGATAGGCCTCGGCGCACTGCCGGAAGGACATTCTCCTTGCCAGAAAGCTACAAGGAGTGGATCAGACCCAGGCGGTTCTTGCTTGCGGTTCTCTTGAGTACGGCTTTCATCACGTCGACGATATTGCTGGCGTTTAGTTGGGAGTCGAACTTCACTGGGCTACTCCTGTTCATCTTCCTTCAGTTCCCCCTCCTTCTTGCCGACGCGGCATTGGGTAGTGGGGCGAGCGCCTGGGTGTTAGGTCTGGCACTCGCGTGGGTGACATGGACCGGTGTCATCTATGGGGTTCTATGGTTCATCGGTGACCCGCGGGGCCGTTCGGCGGCCGAACTTACAGGCGTGAACGGCGCAGCGACTTGATCCAATGGGCGTGGACCAAGGCGTTGTGGAGAGGGAAGGAGCCGACAATGATCAAGAGGCTTGCTTTTAGCCTCGCCATCGGCCTGCTGGTGGTGGCGGCTGCCTGGGGTGTGTCCTTGTCCGGCATTTCGGGCGGCCCGCTTAGCATATTCGTATTCAACGTATTCTTCCCAGCAATGATCATTTTAGCGGCCATGGCACCCACGGCAGCGAGCATTTCGCTCGTATTCGTCACAGGCTGGGCATTATGGTCTTCGCTGGTCTTTGCTCTCTGGTCTCTTGTCGCACTCATCGTACGCCTGCTTCGCCAAACGAGATCGGCATCGCACACCAAATGTCAGACCCGGTCGCCATAATGACGGTACGCTAGATCCCGGGGACGAAGGATCGAGCGACAACATCGTTGCAGGGCGGGGGACTGGATCAAGGGGGATTGAATTTCCGCTACCTTCAGTGGTAACATTATGCCAAAGGTGAAGCGATGCGGATACGTGTTTTTGGCGTGGAAAAGCGATCACTCACCTCTTCACGTGCATGTTTACAAGAACGGCGCACTGGTGGTGAAGTGGGATTTGGAAAACTCACGAGCGATGGTCGGCTCGGCCAGTCGGCGGCTCCGGGACTTGATCGAATCGCTGGAGAAGGAGGGTCTGTTGTGAAAATAGAGCATGTCAAAGCAAACAATCACAAACGGGCCTTCGAGGTGACGCTGAGCAAAGGTAACTTCCCGATCCCGTACTCCGAGTTGGATCCCGTTCCAAGTAAGAACGATCCCGTGGTAACGGTCTATGCGGACGAAGACTTCGGTCGTGAGGCATTCACATACCTCTTGAAATCCGGCTCAGAGGGGTCAGTTCACGTGGATGCGGTTCTCGAGTACAACGAAGACCCTGCATACATGCGTGACCTACTGCTTTACAGACTGACCGTCGCGGCGCAAGAGTGCATGAAGGCGAGCCCTCTGTCGCAAAGAGAAATCACCCGGCGGGCGAGGACCTCTCCCGCCCAGGTCCAAAGGCTCCTGGATGTGAACAACCGATCCAAGTCGGTCGACAAACTGGTCGTCCTGTTGGGGGCGATGGATTGTGAAGTCGAGGTTACAGTCCGGCCCACGAGGCCCCGCTCCACAGGGTGTGGACCCAAATTGTCTGCTTAGCTGCAGCGCAACCTTCAGTTTACGTAGATCCTCATGAGCGTGCTCACTCGCCATTACCCCGCTGGCAAGTGATCGCCGATATAGGTAGACTCGATATCGAAGAGCGGAGGGCGGGCTAGCTCGCAGTTCGTCCCCTCGGCATTCGACGACACAACGAGACATCGAGACTACTAGGAGATCAGACTTGGCGGCAACACATCCAACATCGCAGATCATGCGCGGCAACACCGAGCCGACCCCGATCGTCGTGGCGCCGGGAGACGG
>JAMDCK010000053.1:0-2130 GCA_023488435.1 Actinomycetota bacterium | reverse complement strand
CGGGTGGCCAAGTCACCGGAGCTGTTCGATGTGGTCGTTCTGCCCAACCTCTACGGCGACATCCTCTCTGACATAGCTGCCGAGATAAGCGGCTCGGTCGGCCTGGCGCCCTCTGCCAACATCGGCGAGAACTACGCGATGTTCGAGGCCATCCACGGCTCTGCGCCCGACATCGCGGGCAAGGACATCGCGAATCCCAGCGGCATGCTCTTGAGCGCCGTGACGATGCTGGCCCACCTAGGACAAGGGCAGGTCGCCGAGCGCATCCACCACGCATGGCTCGCCACCATCGAGGATGGAGTCCACACGGGCGACATCTATCAGCCCGACGTCAGCCAGACACGCGTCGGCACCGGGGAGTTCGCCCAGGCCGTGATCGAGCGCCTCGGCAGGAAGCCCTCTCGGCTCAAGATGCAGTCGTATTCGGCGGACGCCATGCCGGCCATCATGCCGTCAAGCCGTCCAAAGGCCGAGAAAGCGCTGGTAGGCGTGGACGTGTTCGTGGATGACAGCGTCTCGACCCCGGATGAGCTCGCGGCTCGGCTGCAGGGAGCGCAAAGCGATGACCTCCGACTCGTGATGATCACGAACCGTGGCGTGAAGGTCTGGCCGGACGGGTTTCCGGAGACGTTCCACACCGACCACTGGCGCTGCCGCTTCCAGCCCAGCCAGGACGGCCGCACGATCGAGCACGCGCGAATCGTCGAGCTGCTGGGGCGACTCGCCGAGAGCGGCGTCGACTTCATCAAGACCGAGCACCTCTACACCTTCGATGGCACGCCGGGCTTCTCGCTCGGACAGGGTCAGTAGGCAAGGGCCGACCCACCACTGCGTCAACTCACGAATGGAGACGGCTGTGACAAAACGGAAGCTCTACATCACCGAGTTCGACAAGACGCGGCTCAAAGAGCTCATCGCCGTCGCCGAGGACTTCGGCACCGAGGCCAGGAGCGACTTGGAGTCTCTGAAGGGGGAGCTGGAGATAGCGGAAGTAGTCCCGTCCGAGAAGGTGCCCTCAGACGTCGTGACCATGAACTCCAAGGTTCTCCTGAAGGATTTGGACACTTCGGAGGAGATGGTCTTCGTCCTTGTCTTTCCCGGGGATGCGGATATCGAAGCAGGGGCGATCTCGATCCTTGCGCCGGTAGGAACCGCGATCTTGGGGTATAGAAAGGGTGATGTGGTGGAGTGGCCCGTCCCGGCGCGAGTCCGCAGGATTCGGATCGAGGACATCCTCTACCAGCCCGAAGCGGCCAAGGACTACCATTTGTAGCATGGAATACAGCCTGAGAAGGGGGACACGATGACCAGAGCGATGGATACCGGCAGGATGGCATGGTGGCGAACCAGGATTTCCCGCGAATCCACGCTGGGGCGATTGTTGTTGGCCGTGGGAATCAGCTCGGCTCTCTTGATGACGATGATTGCCTTGATATGGATCTCCGCGACTGTGCCCTTTTTCGATTCCTGGTTGGGCGCGCCACTCTATTTGATCGTGTACATTTCCGCTTCGTATCTTGTTTTCATTGGTGTCACATTATTGGGCATCGAGCCGGTGGGGGCGTTCTACCACTACTTGAGCCTGGTCGTCGCCTGGGTACTTTGGGCTGGCATCGCATACGCACTCCTGTCGTACGCCGCTGTCCGCAGGCACCGTGAATCCGCCGACGTGGTAGGGCTGCGCCTCTCGGCGGACGTCCGCCCGATCACCGAGTTGGCGACCGACTCTTCGGCGGTCATCGAACAGATGCGAGAGACGAAGCGCCCGATCATCTTCGAGGAGCAGGGCCGCGGGACGGCGGTGCTTCTCAGCATCGACGTGTACGAGGACCTCATCAAGGACAAGGCCGAGGCTGGCGATACAGACCGCAGCGAGTAGGCGCGGGTCGGCTAGCGCCCGCTGACCACACCGCAGGCTGATACGGATCACTCGGTATAGGCCAAGATGTCTCCTGGCTGGCAGCCTAGCTCGCGACAGATTGCCTCGAGTGTCGAGAAGCGGATAGCCCTCGCCTTGCCCGTCTTCAGGATGGAGGCGTTGGCCGGGGTTATTCCTATGCGCTCCGCCAGCTCGGTCACGGTCATGCGTCGGTCAAGCAGTATGCGATCGAGGTTCACTTGGATCGGCAT
>JAMDCK010000052.1 GCA_023488435.1 Actinomycetota bacterium | reverse complement strand
AGCGTGACCACGTACTGCCACGACGCGCCGGAGAGCCCGCCCATCATCCAGAACACGATCGTCGCCATCGACTCCTTGGCGAACACCATCATGAACGACGTCACCGCCGCCAGCGTGTACGAGATCGCGACACCGGCCAGCAGCAGCGACGTCACTTCGAGGCGTCCTCGCATCGATGCGAGTCGCACGACCAGCACGACCGTCAGCAACGCGCCGAGAAACGCGCCCGCCGGGACTCCCAGGTATCGCAGCCCGGTCACGCCGGCGGTCCCCACGATGACCGTCATCGCGCCCAAACCCGCGCCGCTTGAGACGCCCAGGATGTAGGGGTCGGCGAGCGGATTCCTGAAGAGCGCCTGATAGATCACGCCCGCAGTCGCGAGGCTGGCTCCGACGAGCGCGGCCAGCACCGCCCGGGGCAGCCGTATGCCGAGGATGACGTTGTCGGACACGGGCCCGGCCACACCGGAGAGTGCCCGCCCAATCGCAGCGAGCACATCGGCAGGTGGAACCGAGACCGCCCCGAATCCGACCGCCGCCAGAAGCGCTGCACCGAGCGCAGCGAGCAGCACGCCGATCGCCAGCGCCGGCGACACACGCGCGGCTTCAAGCTGCTCCTCGGCGGCCTGGGGTCGGACCCGGGCGGTCATGGCGACGCGTGTCCTACTGGAAGGCGTCGGGGTGCAGGGCTTCGGCGATCTGACGCACGCCCTGGACCACACGCGGGCCGGGCCTCGAGACCAGGTTGTCATCGAGTACATACACGCGATCGTTGCGAACCGCGGCCAGGTTGGCGAACCCGGGGCGCTTCGCGAGATCGGCCGGGTCGCTCATCGAGCCCTTGGTCGCGAGGTAGACCTCGGGGTCATCGGTCACGATCTGCTCCAGCGAGTAAGCGCCAAAGCCCGGAACAGTGATGACGTTCTGGCCACCGGCCGCGCTGATCAGATCATTGAGAAGCGTATCGGCACCAGCCGTGAACAGCGGATTCTGCGAGATCTCGACAAAGCAGCGCACCGGCTCCCGCTCGCCGATCGCCGAGGTGATCTCGCCGAGATCAGCCTGCATGCCAGCGACGACTTCCTCGGCAGCAGCACCCTGGCCGGTTGCATCCCCGACAGTCTGGATCGACGTGAATAGCGCTTCAAGCGTCTGCGGGTCGATCGCGACCACGACAGCGCCCATAGCCTCGATCTGCTCGATCACGTCGGACTGGATGCCTGTGGTGGCGAGCACGAGATCGGGCTCGAGCGCGGCGATCGCCTCAAGGTTGGGGGTGATGAAGTCCCCTACCTTGTCGATCTCGGCGACCTGGGCCGGATAGTCATCGAAGGTTGTCACTCCCACAAGCCGCTCGAGAATGCCCAGCGAGTACACGATCTCGGTGTTCGACGGAGCCAGCGACACGATGCGCATCGGCTCGCTTGCTATCTCGACCTCTCGGCCGGCATCATCGACCACCGTGATCGGGAAGCCTGTCTCCTGCGGCTCGGGCGCGGTGGTGCCTGCGTTCCCGCCGTCGCTGGGGGCAGCACAGCCGACAAGCGCGAGCGCCACCGCCAGCATCACCACCACTACCGCCAAAAGCCCTGATTTCCGAAGTTTGTCTACCACGAACAACTCCTTCCTGGTCTTGCGGCCCCAATGCGAAGACCCACCTCAGTGGTGAGGCGGGTCTTCGAGCATCAGTCTTGTCCGGGTGCCGCCGCCCTGAAGCGAGTGCACCGCGATCAAGCCTCTTCTCCTCGAAGGCCGCATCGCAATCACCGGGCAGGTCTCCTGACTTGGCGACGCTGCGCTCTTTCGCAGGCCGCATCACAGTGGCGGGTCCGTGCTGGAATCTCACCAGCTTCCCTATTCTCCCGCTCCCCAGTCCGCTCCACGGCTTCGGTTCACGGGCACCCGATGACGCTTATTCGATTATCACACCATCAAGATACACGATTGTGACCCTGAGTTGCGCGATCAGTTCTCCTAGAACATCGCCTTGATATCGTCGAGCGCAGCCCCCGCGTTCTCGAACATGTAATCATCCACGCACATGTAGAACTTCGGCGACAGGGGCATGCCCAGGGTCAACAGGGCCTGGACCAGCTTCTCACCCCAAAGCGTGTCGGTCAGCAGAGCCTCGGCCATCCCAGGCGAGAGGAAATCCGAATCCACCCCGGCCAGCGACGCCGAACCCCATGCGCAGTGCAGGTTGACCGAGTCAACCCGGTTCCCGTCGCCGACGAACTCCAAGCATCGCCGGGCCTGGGCATCGCCGAACTCCAGGTGCCACGTGTCGCCCTCGGCCAGATAACCCAGCGTGCGACCGAGCATCTCGAGACGCTCGGGGATCAGGAAGGATTCGCTGGGCAGCTCGGCGATCAACTCACGTAGATTGCATAGCGACACCAGATGGGCCTCGGGCATGCTCTCCCGCAACATCCCGACCGCCAGGCTCGCCTCGGCATTACATCTCGAGTTCATCAGCAACTTGACGAGCTCACTGTGCTCGCCGTCCGCATGCTCGGCGGCTGTGGCCAGGCCCTTTTGCAGCGCGATCATGTTCACTGTGCCACCACTTCCGCCCTATGCCCTATACTGTCACCGGCCAGTCTGTCTTGCTGTTACGCTTATCATCGGCCTGCGACTGACGAGCGTGTAGTTTTTTGCGATGAACGGCACCGCCTGACCGCCTGACCGCCCTTTACCCGCCGAGGAGCCCTCATGTGTCGCTTCTGCACCCAGCACGGTGATGGCAAGTTGTGGTACCTGCGCGCCGAGAACTACATCGCCGACCTAGATGCCGACCTCGAGCGTCGCGGGTACATGATCGAGTTCGCTCAGGGCTTCAAGACGATGCGCCCGAAGGCTCTGCTCGGCGCTAAGGTGCTGGATGTACTGCCCAACAAGCTCGCCGATCCCATCCGCTCGCGCGTGACCGCCCGCCAGGAGGAGCATCACTTCGGTCAGCCGGTGCCGATCGAGGAGTGCGAGCGGATCTTCGACATCGCGACCTCGATCGTGCGGCTGCCGTGCATCTGCCGCACCCACGCTGGCAAGCCAGACAACGCAGTGTGCCTCGCTGTGACCACGCACCCCAACGACTCGGCGCTGAGCGAGGTCGTCGCAGGATTCGACGCCGGCCCCGACGTCGCCCCGCTGCAGCGGCTCACCAAGGAGCAGGCGCTCGAGTTGCTGCGCGAGTGCGAGCGCGACGGGCTCATGCACTCGGTGTGGACATTCAAGTCACCGCTCATTGGTGCGATCTGCAACTGCGACATGGAAAGCGGCTGCCTGGCTATGCGCATGAACGTCGGCCACAACATCAAAACGATGTGGCGCGGCGAGTACGTGGCCGTGCTCGACAAGGAGAAGTGCACCGGATGCGGCGCATGCGTGAAGCGCTGCCCGTTCTTCGCGTTCGATCCGCCCGCGTCGAAGGGTGCGCCGGCTGTGCTGCGCGCGGTCGACTGTTGGGGCTGCGGCGTCTGTCGCTCGGCCTGCCGCGCCGACGCGCTCTCACTCACTCCCCGTTCAAGCGTGCCCGGGCTCAGTCAGCTGTGGTAGCCACTTCGGCAGATGCCTTCGCCTGCCTCGATCGCGTGACCTGATCCTGCACCAGCACCACGAGCAGCAGGATCGAAAGCGACAACGCGGCGAGGATAGCGAAGAACGGTAGCTGTATCTCGGGGCCTGAGTTCATCACCGGATTGTCGGGGTGCAGCACCCGCGCTTCTTCCGACACCAGGACCGAACCGAGCTGGAACCACATCACAGCCACAAAGGCCACGTCCATCACGGCACGCCAGCGGTCGTTCTCAACAAGCCACCCGGCGATCAGCAACGCCGAGACCAACAGCACCAGCTGCAACTGAATCATCAGCCTAGGGTCGGCCTGCATGACCACGAGCGGGTTCGCGGGAGAGCCGGTGAAGTCCCACGTCAGTTTCGCAGCAACCGCTCCTAAGGCCATGTTCGCGATCCACATGGTGGCCCCCACGAAGCGGAATCCGGCTACCCAGGCATACAGCCGAGGAGCCCGCAGCAGCAGATAGGCCACTGCCGAGATGCCCAGCAGCGTGAACGCCCCGAGGTTCACCCAGGTCGAAGCACCGTGGAAGATGGGGAGGCGCACCGTTTCGCCGAGTCCGACCACAGGCGGTATCACCTGCGTGAGCATCAGCGCTCCGGCGAACGAGGCCGCGGCCCCGGCAAGGATCGCGAGTCGCACTGCTGGACTGAAGGGTTTGGTCATCGATCGGCCTCCTTTGCGAGATGGAGCCATTGTTTGCGTTCGCACACGCAAGAATAGCAGAAGGCCCCTTTCAGGGGCCTCCCACTGCACTTCCGACTCGGGTCCTGTCAGCGTTTCAGCTTACTGCAGCTGCACGCCTGTGGCCTGGATCTCCCAGCGTCCAAGCAGGTCCTCGAAGTAGACCCAGCCTGTGACCTGGACTCGATCGCCGACTGCGAAGGTACCGAAGTCGCTATCGCCGTCGATGAAGATCGTTCCTGTACCGTCGCTGAGCATCAAGTCATCGTACGCTGGCATCGACACGATCTCGCCGGTCAGGATCACGCTCTGGCCGACAACCGGGGCTGCCAGGATCGCCGAGACAGTCGAGGCGACTGGCACAGGGGCCGGAGGAGTCACAGGAGGCGTGGGCTCCTCGGAAGGATCAGGCGTTGGGTCTACAGGGTCCGCCGGCGGGGCAGGATCGACAGGTGCCAATCCGAGCCATGCCAGGAACTTCTCGAGGACTCGCAACAGCCCGGGTGGGACTTGCTCCTTCTGGCCTGCGGCGACCTTGGCCTCCGCACGCTCGATGTTGCGCTGGATCCTTGACAGTGCATTGGCCAGGCCGGTCAGCTTCTCAGGATCGACCACCGGTGTGGCATCCACCGAGGGTGTGGTACCGACCGAACCATCATCCGGAAGTCCTACCACCGGCGGGACGATCACGTGATCATAGTCATCGTCCTTGTCCTTGCCAGCCCAATCCGGACGGCCTTTGGCCTTGTCCTTGTTGCGGTCACGATACTTCTTGGCGTCGTCAGACTTCTCTCGGGCCTCCTGGACGCGCTCGAACTCACGCTCGCGGGCCTCTTGGGCGGCCTCGAACTCACGCTCGGCAGCATCTTGCGCCCGATCGAAATCACGCTCGGAGACGCCCGCATCGCTGCCGCGGCCACGCTCGCGGGCCTCTTGGGCCTCCTCGAACTCACGCTCGGCAGCGTCTTGCTTCTCCTCGAACTCACGCTCGGCAGCATCTTTTGCGCGCTCACGCTCACGCTTTTCTGCTGCAGCGGCAGGGTCCTTGGGCGCATCGCAATCGCACGTACTGGCGAATGCGGCGGCCGGCGCGAGCAGAACGATCGTCAAGGCCACACTGAGCACCTTAGTCAGCATCGATCTCTTCATCGCGGTCAACCTCCTTTGTTGTTCAGGGCTTCCCGGGTCAAGCCCGAGAGGCGCATGTCTGTTGCTCATTCACCCATAAGAACGCAAACAGCCCCATTAAGGTTTCGGCTTGAAGAAAATATTCCTGAACCCCCCGCAACGCGGGTATCATCGAACCATGCCGCACATCCCGCTCGCCGAAGCGATCTACATCATCATCGCACTGCTGGTGATCGTGCTCCTCATCACCGATGAAGAGCGCGACACCGGCACCACCCTTGCGTGGCTCATCGTCCTGATTGTCCTGCCGGGCCTCGGGTTGTTGCTGTACTTCTTCTGGGGCCGCAACTGGCGGCGCATCCGCCGGCACAGTCGCATCGTCCAGAAAACGGAAAGACTCGCCGACGCCGCGCTGGGCCCAACATACCAGCAGTACGCCGAGGAGGCCCGTGACCTCGTCGAGGCCGTGCGCGACGACTACATCGACCGGCTGATCGAGCTCATCCAAAAACAGAACGGCACGATGCCCATCCCCGCGCAGACGGTCGAGGTCATGACGTGCGGCCAGCAGAAGTTCGACGCGCTCAAGGCCGACATGGCCCAAGCCACACACTACATCCACCTGCAGTACTTCATCTGGGAGCAGGATTCCCTGACCGCCGAAGTCACCGAGATCCTCCTCGACAGGCTGGCCGCGGGAGTCGAGGTCAGGATCATGTACGACTTCATCGGCAGCATAGCGTATGGCAAGAGCGAGATGCGGCAGCTCAAACGCGCGGGCGCCAAGGTGGTCGCGGACATACTGTCACTCTCGAAGATCAACTACCGCAACCACTACAAGATAGCGGTCATCGACGGCCGGGTGGGCTACACCGGCGGCATGAACATGGGCGCCGAGTACATCGACGGCGGCAAGCGCTTCGACACCTGGCGCGACACCCACATGCGCATCACCGGCCCGTTCGTCGCCGAGCTGCAGCGCCTCTTCGCAGGCAGATGGCTCGAAGCGCGCGGCGAGTCGCTCTTCCGCCTGAGCTACTTCCCGCCCCCGGCGACCGGCGCCTCCGGCTCGATGCTGCACCTCGCCCACTCCAGCATCGACACCCCCTGGGAGTCGATCCGCCACGCGTACCTGCTCGCGATCGCCAAAGCCGAGGAGACCGTGCGCATCCAGTCGCCCTACTTCGTGCCGGACAACTCGATCTCCGACGCACTGGCGATCTCGGCGTCTTCGGGCGTGGACGTGCGCGTCATCATGACGGGCGTCGCGGACAAGCGCCTGCCATACTGGGCCGCGCACTCGATGATGTCACGCCTGCTGCGCGCCGGAGTCCGCATCTACCAGTACGAAGTCGGCTTCTTCCACGTGAAGGCGATAGCGATCGACTCCAAGGTCTGCGCGGTGGGCACCGCGAACATCGACACCCGCAGCTTCTCGCTTCACAACGAGCTCATGGTGTTCATCTACGACGAGCAGCAGGCCCGACTCGCCGAGGAGACCTTCGAGCAAGACCTCGCCCACTGCCGAGAAGTCACGCTCGAGGACCTAGCCCGCATCGGGGCACTGGAGCGGTTCCGCAACTCGCTAGCGAGGCTTGCGGGCCGACTGCTCTAGTGGAGTTGGTGGCCCGAGAGTCCCTCATCGCTTAGCGGCGTCAGCCTGACGAACAGGTCGATTGAATGCTCGAGTCGGCCGTCAACGAGTACTTCGAGGCTATGAGCACCGGCTTTGGAGAACAGGACGCCCGGCATGTTCAGTATCACCTGAGCGCGACCGCCCTCCTGCGGGTGTATCTCCCCGAAGGATATGTCTCCATCGAGCGCCGGGATGACCTCGTCACCGTCGGGGTCGACAAGGCGCAACGTCAGCCGGTGGTTGCTGGACTCACCGGGGTCGGCTGCAAGGCGCAGGGCAAGCGCCATCATAGGGTGAGTAGCGGGCAACGCCGGAGCGTTGATCGTCTCGAACACGCCCGCGATCACCAGTTTTCCCTGATCCGTGGTGGCGGCCCAGTCAGCCAGCACCGCTAGTGTCACCTGCAAGATGCGTCTCCTTCCGGACACGGCTAAACATCGTCATGTCCGGACACTATACCGCACCCTAGGCCTTGCACCCCTTTTCCCGTCAAGATGATAGAATCATCGTTGCCGGAAATCGTAGCTGGAGGGAACCCAATGATCGAAAAACAACTGGAGCGTTTCGTGTCGGCGCTCGAACTGTTCGTCTCGGCGGCACTCATCGTTGTGGCCATCATGCTTGTGGTGGCATTGGGCTTCGACGTACTCGGTGAGGCTACGGATGGTCTGGGCTTCGACCGCGAGAGTTTCACGCTCCTGATCTCCCGGGTCCTGGAAGTCTTCATCGTGATCGAGCTCTTCAGGGTCGCTCTGGCCTACATCACACACCGCAACGTCATCCCCATAGTCTTCGAGGCCGCCCTCGTGGCGCTCGCACGTAAGCTCATCGTGTTCGAGCCACAGGGTGACGTCCTTGCAAGCTCGCTGGGACTTGCTGTCTTGTTGCTAGCGCTGGGCATCTCGTGGTGGCTCGTGGGCAACGCCGGCGGGTTAAAAGCGCATGGCGAGTCGAAACCGTGACGGCTATGCGCCGCGACTCCTGCCGCTGACCCACTCGTCTGCGAATCGCCGAGACTCCTCCAGCAGCCGCACGGTGGCGTAGGTGTCCAGGCGGCAGTAGTCCAGTAGGTCCTCGTTGAGCTTCTGAGCCTCCTGCTCGTCGAGTAGTCCCATCGCCATCCTGAGGTACCTCACGCTGGCGGTCTGGCCGTCCTTGACGTCGAGCTCACTGTAGGTGAGTTCCGGGCACCATGCAGGCAGCACGAACTTGATGCTGGTCCGCCCGCAATCCAAGGGGTGCTTCAGGCGCGCGCGGACCATCTTCTCAAGGTCGAACATGCGTCCCATCACCGCTTCGAACTCCGATTGCATCTCCGGGAGCCAGTCGGAAAGCGCGGTCAGTATCTTACGCTCGTAGGAGCTGTAGTGGATGATCGAACCGGAGTCGCCCAAGTCCTCGAGCATGCGCTGGGCTAGTGCCCGCCTGGGATCCTCGCCAGCTGGCGCCAGGAACTCGCGGTGCGAGACCGAGCCATCCTGCTCGTGGATGTGGATCGAGTACTGGAACGGTACGGCCTCGTAAGGCCGGACCCCGGCCCATAGCGGCAGCGCTGGCATGATCGTCTCGAAGTCCAGATGCTTGACCGGCCACTGGAGTGCGCCCAGGTCCTTATGCAGGCCCTCCGCGTTGATCTCCGGCTTGCCGCTGCGCACCACCTCGACCACTCGGGCCTGATTGTCGCTAAGCCCAGCGAAGCCTGACGGTATGTGGTCGATCGCCAGGATTCCGGCGTCCAGCAGTGCGTTGCAGGCCTTCTCCGAGAGCCTGGGCAGGTCCGTGATGGGATTCTCCGACGGCAGGAACGCGTGGCAGTGCCCCGCGAAAGAGCAAGTGTATGGCTTCCTGCAGCGCGATCCGATCCTGATGTCGGGTTCTGGCCCCGTGAGCATCTGCTGCATGTAGCCGAGCATGTCCGGAACTCCAACGATGTGCAGGCGAGCCTCATCTGTCACATCAACGATGGCGAAGATCTTGGCGGGGTCGTACTCTCCGCCATCGTGGACATACTGGTTGTCGATGTGCACCACGTTTGCGGTCCTGACACTCAAGCCCGCGCCCTCGACCACATAGGTCTGGATAGCCGCGTCGGTCACGAACTGCTCCTTGGCCGAAGAAGCCGACTTCACCTCATAGAGATCCCAGACCCCCGGCTCGACCCGCACAAGGATGTCGACCCTGACGAGCACGTTGTTGAACTCGAACGCTGGCTCGTAGAGCACCGCGGCACCTGAAGCGATCAGCTCCTGGGTCCGCACCAAAGCCTGGGCGGTCTGGAAGTGGTCCTCTGTGACCTCGACGCCGCCGGGGAAGAGGGACTGCGCCAACTGCCCCACAGTCGAGCCCTGATCGAAGATCCACTGCTGGGACTCCGTGATGGGATCGGCAACGCTGGGGTTGTGGACCGTGAGCCACAGTGCCCTCTCGCACTGAAGCCCTTTTTGATACCTGGATTTCGATAGTCTTTTCATGTGAAGAACGATATCACATGGGTCTGACACGCCTCTGACACGCCGGTTAAAAGGGCCCGGCACCGACCTTGCGGGGAGGTGCAAGAGCCGGTGCCGGGAAACTTAGGGTGCTTACGGAGTGGACGGGGCCGATGGCGCAGGTGCAGGCGCACCGGGTGCAGGCGCTGGGGCTACGGGCGCGGGTACGGGCACAGGCGCACCGGGTACGGGCGGCACTGTCGCGGGGACTCCCGTACCAACCGGTCCTCCAACCCCTGGAGGGGCAAGGAACCCGGTGGGCTCAAGAGCGGCACGAATCGCAGGCTCCTGGATCGCGGACCCGCAGAAGTTGATGATGATACTCGGGGGGTTCTGGAAGGCGATGACCTCAGCTACGCCCTCGACCCGCCTGATGGCTGCGAACAAAGCCTCTGTGGCCAGCTGCACATCCGCACCGGGCGCATAGTAGTAGACCACCTGCTGGCACTGGTCGGCCGTAGCTCCTGTCAGGCGAGCCGTACCGTCCGGCCCGAAGACGACATCGTCTCCGCCAAACGAGATGGCGATAGCCACAACCAGGAACACTGCCGCGATCGCAAGCGTGATTGCAAGGATCGGCGGCTTCTTACGAGGAGCTACCGGAGTGGCAGCAGGATTCTTAGACATCTATTCTCTCCTTTAAGGAATGACCCGATTCCAA